>JBIIUD010000081.1:0-7920 GCA_044340175.1 Verrucomicrobiaceae bacterium | reverse complement strand
GGAGACGCCGATCCCGAACTTCAATAAAGTCGGTCCACTGCCGCCTCATCAGGAGCGGGGCCTGCACATGCTCGACTCCGTGGACTACGCCGCGAACGCTGGTGTCGTGCCCGCCATCGCAGCCATTGGCGACAAAGACGTTTTCTTCCAATCGCACGTCATCATGGGCGAAGCCTTCGCCAAGGAAGGCATTCCGTTCACGAATCTCATTTCACCCGGAACCGGGCACGTCATGGATCCCAAGACTCACGCCGAGCAGATGCGCCGCATCGGCGAACACGCCGCCCAAGGACTCAATCACGATCCCAAGCAGCTTCGTTTTGTCACCTGGACACTGAAATACAACCGCTGTCATTGGTTGGAAATCCTCAGCCTCGGCAAGCACTACGAACGGGCCGAGTTCCGCGCCAAGGTGACTGATGACGGCATTGACGTCATGGAGGCGCGCAACATCACCCGCTTCGCCATCCATCGTCCGGTGACTAGGCTGCGCATGGCCGGTATCGAGATCGCTCTACCAGCTCACAAGGGCGAAGATGTGCTCGTTTTCAGCAAAAGAGGCGATTCCTGGCAATGCGATGGACCGCGTAGCCAGATCACGCTCACCGGCAAATGCCCCGGTTTGCAAGGCCCCATCGACGACGCCTTCGCCACGCCTTTCCTTTGCGTGCGTGGCACCGGCAAGCCATGGAACGCCGAAGTCAATGCCTGGTCCGCCACCCGTCTGAAGCGCTTCGAATACGAATGGGCGCGCTACATGCGTGGCGACCTGCCCGTGAAGAGCGACACCGAAGTCACGGAGGCCGACGTGCGCGACAAGCACCTCATTCTCTTTGGCGATCCCGGCAGCAACTCATGGATTGCCAAAGCCCTGCCGAAGCTGCCCGTGACGTGGACGCGCGAAGCCGTGAGTCTCGGTGAACATGAGCAAACGCAGTCAGCCAAAGATCATTCACCTGCGTTGATCTGCGCCAGTCCGCTCGCCAAGGATCGCTACATCGTCATCAACAGCGGCCACACCTTCCACGAAAAGGAATTCGTAGCCTTCAACTACCTGCTTTTTCCAAGGCTGGGTGATTGGGCGATGATGAACATCCGTACCGAACAATCGGTAAACGCCGGTTTTTTTGACGAGTCTTGGAAGAAGGCAGACGTTGTCGCACCGTAGAAAGAGATGCCCATGCCAAGAATCCTCATCGCCGAATGCAAACAGGAGGTCTCCACCTTCAACCCGCACCTGAGCGGCTATGACGACTTTGGCATTCGACGTGGTGAAGAACTGCTGCGCTACCACCGCACCGTTCGGAATGAGATAGGCGGCGCGTTGAGTGTGTTTGATGCC
Organism: Verrucomicrobiaceae bacterium; assembly: GCA_044340175.1. Lineage (GTDB taxonomy): Bacteria > Verrucomicrobiota > Verrucomicrobiia > Verrucomicrobiales > Verrucomicrobiaceae > JAGRPD01. Next base: position 6,578 of record JBIIUD010000081.1, on the reverse strand, counting down.
ACGCCCGAGGTCGAGCTGGTGCCGGCCTACAGCGCTTTTTTCATCACGTCAGGCGGCACTTTAGCAAAACCCGCGTGGGAACGGATTGCGGGCGAGATGCTGGACGCGGTGCGGGCGGCGCCCTCGGTGGATGGGGTGTATTTCTGCATGCACGGAGCGATGGCGAGCGAGGAGGAGCTTGATCCTGAAGGCTGGTTGCTGGCGGAACTGCGGAAGATCCTCGGTGAAAAAGTGCCCATCGTCGTTTCCCTCGATCTGCACGGCATTTTAACAGACCGCATGATCGAGCAGAGTGACGCCATCGTGGCCTATCACACCTATCCGCACGTGGATTTTTTCGAGACCGGACAACGCGCTGCAAGACTGCTGCTGAAAATCGTCGCGGGTGAGGTGAACCCGGTGACGGCTAAAGTGACCGTGCCTGCCTTGGTGCGTGGTGATGAGCTGATCACGGCCACCGGTTCAATCCGCCATGCGGTGGAAGCCGCGAAGTCCGTCGAACATAGCCCCGCAGGACTCTCCGCAGCGATGATGTGGGGCAATCCCTTCACCGATGTGCCAGAGCTCGGCTCCTGGGCCTTTGTCGTGACGGACAACGATCCGGTGCTGGCCGAGCGCGAGGCCTTGCGCATCGCGAACCTGTTCTGGGAGCATCACGAGAAGATGCAGGTGCCGTTGAAGAGCCTGGATGAAATGGCGGCCATCGTGAAGGCCCACACGGGCGGCACGCTCGGTTTGGTGGATGCGGCCGATGCAACGAGTTCCGGTGCCTCGGGGGATAGCAATGCGATCCTGTGCAAACTGATCGAAACGGACTGTGCCGCGCGCACGCTGCTGCCCATCGTGGACGCACCCGCCGTGAAGCAAGCGTTTGAGGCGGGCATCGGAGCCACGATCACCACGCGCATCGGCGGCACGCTGGATCCACAGCGATTTCGGCCGATCGAGATCACCGCCCAAGTGCGCTTGCTCGCCGATGGCCGATTCCGCAGCGAGTCCTTCGGCGAGGAATGGTATGCGGGTCCTACGGCAGTACTGGTGGCGGGAAATTTCACCCTGGTGGTCAGCAGCCGCGCCGTGAATCTTTATGATCGCTCCTTCTTTCATGCGCATGGACAGCACCCGGAGCGCTTTGACGCCGTGGTGATCAAGTCGCCCCACTGCCAGCCGCACATGTATGCCGACTGGTGTGCGCAGATGGTGCACGTGGATGCACCCGGCTCTTCCAGCGCCAACCTGCCTTACCTCGGCCACACGCGCTGTGCACGACCCCTATTTCCGCTGGATGCGGAAGTTCCGTTTCAACCTCAAGCCAAGCTTTTTCAACGACACCCATGAAGATCACCCAAATCCGCTGCGCAGGTCTGCGCGGTGCTACCCCTGAAGGCGGCTGGAGCAACGAACTCCGGCCTGAAGATTGCGTTCACACCCTTGTCGCCGTGCATACCGATGAAGGGCTCGTCGGGCTCGGCAGCGTGTTCACCAACGACGCACTCGTTAAAGCCGCGCTGGCGGTGCTGGAGCCTTTGTATCGGGGTGAGAATGCGCTGGAGCCGGAGCGAGTGAGCGAGAAGCTGCATCAGCACATGTTCTGGCTGGGTCGCGGTGGCGCCATCACCCATGCGATCAGTGGCATTGACATCGCGTTGTGGGACTTGCTTGGCAAGGCAACGGGACAGCCCGTGGGGCGACTGCTCGGTGGACGCTATCGCGAACGTGTGCAGCCGTATGCCTCGCTGCTGATGGATGAGCCGGAGAAGCTGCGCGATCATTTGCTGGCGGTGAGGGACCAGGGCTTCACCGCTTTCAAAATCGGCTGGGGTCCCTTCGGGCGGCGCAACGCCAAGACGGATGAAGCCATCGTCAAAGCGGCACGCGAAGCCGTGGGGCCGGACAACAAACTGATGGTGGATGCCGGCGGCAGTGACGCGCATTGGACAAATGGCTACAAATGGGCACTGAACACGGCGAAGATGCTGGCCGACTACGAGGTGCATTGGTTTGAAGAAGCGCTGGTGCCAGATGCGCTCGAAGACTTCGCCAAACTGCGGGAGCACTCGCCCGTGCCGATCAGCGGTGGCGAGGTGCTCACCCGACGCCAAGCCTTCCAACCCTTCCTCGAAGCGCGTGCCTTTGACATCATCCAACCCGACGTGACCAAGGTCGGCGGTATCAGCGAGGAGCGCCGCATCGCCTGGATGGCGCAGGAGCATGGTGTGCAATTCATTCCCCACGGATGGAACACAGCAGTGGGACTCGCGGCGGATTTGCATCTCGCTTCCGCCTTTCCGGGCACGGACTTGGTCGAGTATCTCACGGGCTCTCCTTTCATCGATGAAATCACTCTCGGTGGATGGATGCTGGATGCCGACGGCATGTTAGCCATCCCGACAACACCTGGTCTGGGCATCGAGCTCGACCCGGATGTGGTGAAGAAATACACGGGAGAAGACAAACTCCTATGCAACGACGTTTAAATATTGGAATGCATTCACCGCAGGAATACCTCACCCAAACCCGCCGCGATTTCCTCGCGACGAGTTCGTGCGGCCTGGGCACGCTCGCTTTGGCCTCGCTTCTCAAGCAGGATGGGCTGCTGGCGGAGGAAGCGAGTCTTCCGGCGAATCCCCTTTCGACTCGGCTGTCGCATTTTGCCCCAAAGGCGGAGCGCTGCATCTTCATCTTTTTGGAAGGCGGGCCGAGTCAGATGGATCTCTTTGATCCAAAACCGCTGCTCAACAAGTATGATGGCCAGCCATTGCCGGACTCCATTGTGGGGGACGCCAAATTTGCCTTTCTACAAAAGGATACCGCCACAGTCATGGGCACGAAGCGGGTGTTTAAAAAGCATGGCCAGTGCGGCATGGAGATGAGCGATCTTTTGCCGCACATCGCTACCTGTGCGGATGACATCGCCTTGATCCGGTCCATGCACACCACACAATTCAATCACCTGCCTGGCCAGCTGATGCTGAACTGTGGTGCCGCCTTGCTGGGGCGGCCAAGTATCGGCTCATGGGTGACCTATGGCCTCGGCAATGCCTCCCAAGAGCTGCCCTCGTATGTTGTGATGGTTAGCAAAGGACGCGGTCTTCCCGGGGGCAGTAGCACTTGGTCCAGCGGCTTCTTGCCCTCCTCCTATGGCGGGGTCATGTTTCGCAATGGCCAGTCGCCCGTGTTGAATTTAGCCAATCCGGACGGCATCACGAACGAGATGCAGTCGGCCAGTCTCGGTGTGCTCAACGACTTGAATCGCCTGCGCCACCAACACATCGGTGACCCCGAGATCGCCAGCCGGATCAGCAGTTACGAACTGGCCTTTCGCATGCAGAGTGCCGCGCCTGAGTTGGTGGACCTCACTGGCGAAACCCAAGCGACACTAGATGCCTACGGTGTGAACCGCGCCGAACCTCCCATCAAGAGCAACTTGGGGGGCATTGGCAATTTCCAAACCTTTTCCCGTCACTGCCTCCAGGCCAGACGGATGGTCGAGCGCGGGGTGCGCTTCGTCAATGTCATCCACGCCTCCTGGGATCATCACAGCAACCTCGATCCCCAACTCGCGCACAATTGTCAGATGGTCGATCAACCCATCGCCGCTCTATTGAAGGACCTCAAACAGCGCGGCCTGCTTGACACCACCCTCGTAGTCTGGGGCAGTGAATTCGGGCGCACGGCGCTGGGCGAGAACCGGCCAGGCAACAAAGCCATCACCGGTCGCGACCATCATCCGGGCGCCTTCAGTCTTTGGATGGCTGGCGGCGGTATCAAAGGTGGGCAGGTTCATGGTGAGACGGATGATTTCGCTTGGCATGTCGCGCGTGATCCCGTCTCCATGCATGACTTTCACGCCACCATCCTTCATCTGTTCGGCTTGGATCACAACAAGCTCAGCTATCGTTTCCAGGGACTTGACTTTCGACTCACGGGGGTGAACCCGGCAAAGGTCGTGAAAGAGCTGCTGCTGTGATCCTGTCCTTCCGCGACTGGCGGGATCGGCAAGTCTCGTGAGGCCCATCGTTTATTTGCGTGGGTAGGGTCCGAGATGCTCGTGGAGGATGAGCCAGCGTGTTCCGACTTTGAAGACTGAAGACCTCGTTTTCAATCAGATTGAAAGTGCTCGACAAAAAACGCAGGCGCAGACTCGACATCTCAACGCATTTCTGAATCACTTGCCCTTTCATGAACCCTACCCATCCACACGCCATTCTGGTTATTGGTTTGTTAGGCATCCTCGCTAACCTAGCCGCAGGAGCACCAAAGCCGCCGCGCCTGCTTTTTCTCGAAGACGCCGGCCACGATGCCACCGCGCCGAGCGGTACGCGCTCTGGTTACGCCATCCTGCGCCGCGAGGACGGCAGCTTTTGCTTCTACAATCCCTACGCACCCAGCGCCGAACCGCTGAGCTTGCCAGATGCGAAAGGCGTGAGGCACACCCTTTTGCCTGCATTGCCCAAAAACCTCGCCACATCGAAGGTGCTCATCGAAAGCGGCCTTCTCAACAACGTGCAGACGCTCCTCTCCGCCGATGGCACCGTCCGCAGCATCACGGTGAAGTCAGAACGCCACAGCAAAGAAGACGCGGCTCGCATCGGGCTGCCGCTGTATCTGGATGTGTGGTATCGACAAGGGAGTGCGGCGGCCGTTTCCGAGCCGATGCGCACATGGCGCGGCTACAACGGCTCACAGATGGAGTATCAACGTCTCGCAAACGGTCGCCTGCTCGTGCCGCATGGCAGCTATCTTCCTCATGCCAAAGCCTTGCCGCCCACGGGTCGTCACGAGACGGTGATCGAATACTCCGACGATGGCGGCGCAAGCTGGCGGCTAAGTGCCTCCCGTCTCACCTCGCCATGTTACGAAGGCTACAACGGTTCCAACGAAGGTGCCTGCGAGCCTTGCTTCGAAGAACTCCGCGACGGCTCCATCTGGATGCTCATGCGCACGCAGGCAGGCTGCCTTTACGAGTCTGTTTCTAGAGACAACGGCACCACCTGGTCAACCGCTGCTCCCACACGCTTCCGCACCTCGACGGGTCCGGCGAATCTACTCCGTCATCGCGATGGACGACTTGTCTTGACCTGGAACAACTGCGAACTGCCGCCGAAGCATGAAGGCGTCGGTGTGTATGGTGGACGTGATGCGTTGCACATGGCCATTTCGAAGGATGATGGCCGCACTTGGCAGGGATTTCGCGAGATCTACCTCGACCATCGCCGCAACGACAATCCCACCGCTTCCGGCGACCGCGGCACCGCCTATCCCCTCGCGGCTTTTACCGAAGAGGGTCAAATCGCTGTCCTCGCTGGGCAGGGCAAAGGCGGTCGCAATCCCATCCTCATTGATCCCGACTGGATCACCGCCACCACCGCTGAATCTGACTTCCGCGACGGTCTCGCGCAGTGGACCGTCTATCAGCACATTGGCCCCGCGAAACGCTGGTGGCGGGCCCGGCGCGTTGGCTGCGCGCTCATCGACACGCCTGGCGAAAAAGATACCCGCAGCCTGCATGTGCGTCATGTCGCCAGCGCAGATGCGCCCAGCGAACCCGATACCGCCGTCTGGAACTTCCCCAACGGCTGGCGCGGCGAACTCACCGCCCGCATTCGCCTCCCCGGCGGCTCAAAGGGCGCGATCTTCTCTCTCAACGATCGCTTCTTCGATCCCTCAAACACGCTCGGTGAAGATGCCGCTGTGTTTCAGACCCGCGTGACCGCTGAAAATACCCAGCCGGACACTTGGCACACGCTTTCGTTGCGCTGGGACCTCGGCAACAACCAATGCGAATATCGTCTCGACGACAAACTCATCACCACTCTCCCGCTGAGCTCACGCACCCTCAATGGCGTCAGTTATGTCCGCATCCGCTCCGCCGCGAGCACACCCGACCCGCACGGCATCATCATCCGCCACGTGAAGGCTCAAATCACCGATCCCAATGCGCCTGCCGTCACCCCCGAACAAGTGCTCGCCTCGCAGCAGGCCTATGTGAAGACCGTCGTCTCATGCTGGTGATCCGGGGGGTGCCGCCGACCCGACGGCCTTCGGTGAGTCCAAAGGCCGCCACCCAATTACGGCTTGGGTTTGGCACTCCACAGCGCCAGATTCCGAAACTGCGCCCCTTCGGCCCTCGCCACCATGCCAACGCGGCCTTTACGGTCTTTAAATCGCTCATGTGTGGCTTCCAAAGTGTGGTTGTCGATCTTGGCGAAGAAACGATCACCGCACACCTCCAGGGTGATTTTGTGCCAGGTGTTGGGATCGAGTTTGACGTCGATCTTCTTCAACTCCTCCCGCCGTGTCTCTTTCGCAATGCCGCTCATCTTTTGAATCCAGATGGCCGTCGGCGTGATCACCACACGACCTTGGTGATGGTTCGGCTTGTTGGTGTCGCGGCACACGAAGCCGATCTGGGGTGAGGAACCGAGCTTGAACTCACCGGTCAAAACGAGATCCCCGAGGTCCACGATGTGCTCGCACACAGCCTCGTGACCATTTGGACGCTTTTCACTCGGGCCTTCCTGAATCGCGTAAGCCGCGCCGTCCTTGATGCTCCACTTCCCGATGCCACCGCGCCA
>JBIIUD010000078.1:0-8038 GCA_044340175.1 Verrucomicrobiaceae bacterium | reverse complement strand
GACCGTCTGTAGCTCCCGCCACTTCACCTGATGGGGTAAAAAGGTTTGATCTACGATGAGCGCGGTTCGCCGTTCCAGATCAGCCTCAATCGAGCAATGGGCTTGGCCGTCGATATTCATGCGAGTCAATAAGGCGCGTGCTGCGGTTCAACAGCACGGCCTTGTTAGAAACTGAATCCCTTACGCCAGCTGCAAGGCCTGATCCAGGTCCTCCAGAATGTCGTCGATGTGCTCAATGCCCACCGAAAGACGCACCAGATCCGGCGTGATGCCGCCCGCCTTTTGCTGCTCTTCATTGAGCTGCGAGTGCGTGGTCGTTGCTGGATGAATGGCCAAGCTTTTCGCATCTCCCACGTTGGCTAGGTGCGAGAAGAGTTGCAGGCTTTCCACAAACTTCTGCCCCGCCGCACGTCCGCCTTTGATGCCAAACACCACCATGCCGCCGCCCTTGCCTTTCAGGTACTTCTTGTTCAGCTCAAAGTAAGGATCGTCTGGCAGGCCGGGAAAGCGCACCCACTCCACTTTCGGATGCGCCTTCAAATGTTTGGCCACCGCCAGCGCATTTTCCGTGTGCCGTTCGATGCGCAGCGGCAGCGTCTCAATGCCCTGCAGGAAGAACCAAGAATTGTCCGGTGCAATGGCTGCGCCTAGGTTCCGCAGGGGCACGGTGCGCGCACGCAAAATGTAAGCCAACGGTGCCAGCGCCGCTGGCAGGTCATGACCCCAGCGCAGACCGTGGTAGCTGCTGTCCGGCTCGTCAAACAGCGGGTGTTTGCCCGCATTCCACTTGAACTTGCCGCTGTCCACCATCACGCCGCCGATGCCCGCTCCGTGACCGCCGAACCACTTCGTCAGCGAATGCACCACAATGTCCGCCTCATGAGCAAACGGCTGCGTGAGGTAGGGGGTCGAGAACGTGGCATCCACGATCAGCGGCAGGCCATGCGCATGAGCCACATCGGCCACCGCCTGCAAATCCGTCACCTCCAGCGCCGGGTTGGACACCGTTTCCACAAAGACCGCGCGCGTCTTGTCATCCACCGCCGCCGCGATTTCATCGACATTGTTGGAGTCCACAAACTTCACCTTGATGCCGAGATCCGGCAGGATGTTGTTGAACTGCGTGTAAGTGCCGCCGTAGAGGTTGCGCGCGCTGATGATGTTGTCGCCCGCCCGCGCCAGATTGATGACGGCATAAAACACCGCGCTGGTGCCGGAGGCCAAAGCCAAACCCGCCAAAGGATGCGCTCCTTCCAGCAGGGCCACCCGTTTTTCCAGCACCTCTGTCGTCGGGTTTCCCAACCGCGTGTAGATGTTCCCCAGTTCCTTCAGCGCAAACAGATTGGCCGCGTGCTCAGAACTGTTGAACACAAAGGAACTGGTCCGGTAAAGCGGCACCGCACGCGCATTGGTGGTCGGGTCCGGGATCTGTCCGCCGTGAAGGGCAATGGTTTCAAGTTTGTGTGCCATGGTAGGATGTGGGTTGGGTTGGGCTCCCAACCTCCAAACTCACGCCTCCAGCGCAAGCGGAATGTCACCTCCTTAAGCCTCCCCGGTGACAGATAAGGGGGCGTCAATTTATTTTCTCCGCTAACTTTTCTTTTTGGCAATCAAGTCGGCACCACCGGTTCCTGCATTCGGCTTGGCGGACCAGATGTTGATCGACTGAAACAAGCTGCCCGTGCTAAGGGGCAGGTTGAGTTCGGTCCAAAACAACGGCCCCTTGCGCTGGGCGCGCCGGGCGTCCTGCGCCTCCACCACCACATTTGACGCCGGGTCCGCCTCCCCCGTCACCGTTAGCCGTCCATTGTGGGTCCGACTGGTCACTTGATTGGAACTGTTCACCGAATGGGTTTCACGGCGGCCACCAGATACGGCAGTCAAACGATTGCCGATGCCGTCATAGGTGTAGCTGAACTGTTCCAAGGGCATGGCAGTCTGATCGGAAAAAAACCGGGAGGCGCTGGCGACCTCACTTCGGGCATTATAGCCGTAACTCCAGAATCCGCCATCCTCGTGTCTGCCTATTTTCCGCCTGCTGAGTTGGGTTTTCATTCTCCAGTGGCAAGCCTTCCCAATCATACCGGCACCACCAGCCCCTCGGCCTCTGCGAACTTTTTCTGATTGCCGTCGAAAGTAAGGAATTGCTTGGCTTTGAGTCGAAGGGAGGCCGCCACATGGAGAAAAAAAGATGCCAGACATTTTCCCAAAACACCATTTCCACTAAACCTCGTCTTTTCCCTTCAACACCCACCAAACACCTCCAAATCAATGATTTAACTCAGCCTGCTCCCTCGCTGGACGGCCCTCTCGCTAGGCCCTGGGCCTAACCGTCCATTCCTCGGCGGCGCGACAGTCGCTCCCCACCAAGGCTATCGAACTTCTTCCTTTGCACCTACCCAAATGACTCACGCCCAAATCACGAGGCCTCGCTTCGATGCCTCGTCTCCCCCTGCTCCGCGAACAGAGCGACGAGTGGAGCCTCGACGGGGAACTGGCGGAGGATCTACCAGCCGGTGAAAAGCAGCAGCAGAGATCCTGCGAGCACAAGCGACCGCCGGCCCAGAGGGGTGCGGATGAGGGCGTGCGCTCGGGGAATGACGAATGGATTGACAAGTGATAGCAGTGCTATCAAATTGAGCCATGAGCCAACTGTTGGTCAGAAATTTGGACGCTTCGATCGTGCGTAAGTTAAAGCGCCGAGCAGAAGTCCATGGGGTGTCGGCCGAGGAGGAGCATCGCCGAATTTTGCATGCGGCGCTGGATCGTGCGGCACCAAAGAAGCCGACTCTGGCCGCTTTTCTGCTGTCAGATGCGGGTGTCGCTGCTGCTGATGTGGAACTGGATATCAGTCGCAGTCGGAAGATTGAGAGCCATCGTGACCTGACCTTTTGATGGCTTTCCTGCTTGATACGAATGTGCTTTCGGAACTGCGAAAGGGGCGGGGTGCCGACTCGAAGGTCAGGAAGTGGATGGCCTCGATTGAGGAGCAGGGACACTTTATCAGCGTGCTGTCGATTGGAGAGATTCGGAAGGGCATTGAGTTGCTTAGAGGTCGCTCTCCTGAACAATGCCCGGCGCTGGATCATTGGCTGGACCAGATTCAGCGGAACTACGAAGATCAAATCTTGTTGGTCACGGAAGCCGTCGCTGAGCAGTGGGGCCGATTGATGGCTGTTCGAACATTTCCTGCGATGGATGGCTACATCGCAGCGACGGCTTTGGTGAATGGACTGACGGTAGTCACACGAAACACTCGCGACTTCGAAGGCACAGGTGTGGCGGTTTTGAATCCGTGGGAGTGTGGTGAGGATGCTCACCCCCTCACCCCCTCACCCCCTCACCCCCTCACCCCCGCTCCACGTCCAAGCAAAGATGCCTTCGCCTCTTCCCTTCAACACTCACCAAATTTCTCCAAATCAATGGATTTAATTCATCCTACCCCTCGCCGGACAACAAGATGCCAAAAAGATGCCAGACATTTCCCCCGAAAAAGACAGCAGATGCCAGGCACATCCGCGGCAAGCCCGCCAAATCCGAACGCCGCCAATAGCATCCGGCAAGCCTCGTCGTTTTTTCTCCCAATGGCCCCTGGCAAAGCGTCGTGAACACCCTGTCTCAACTCCGAACCGGCCAGCTTGTCGGCAACACCCGCCTGGACCTCCAGTGCGGCCTGACCGATTTCCCAAACGAGATCTTCGATCTCGCCGACACCCTGGAAATCCTCAACCTCAGCAGCAATCAACTGCGCTCGCTTCCTGACGATTTCGGTCGCCTGTCCAAGCTGCGAATCCTGTTCTGCTCGGATAACCCGTTCGATCATTTGCCGCCTGTCCTCGGCGATTGCCCACATCTCAGCATGGTCGGCTTCAAGGCCAATCACATCGAGTCTGTCGCTGAGGAATCGTTGCCCAGAAACCTGCGCTGGCTGATCCTCACGGACAACCGCCTGCAAAAGCTCCCGCAAGCCCTCGGCCAGCGCTCGCACCTGCAAAAGCTCATGCTCTCCGGCAATCGCCTGGCCGACCTGCCTGAAAGCCTCGCCGAGTGCGCCCAGCTCGAACTCCTGCGCATCGCTGCCAACGACTTTTCCACTCTCCCGGAATGGCTTTTGGAGATGCCTAAACTGGCTTGGCTTGCGTTCGCAGGCAACCCACTGTCGGCGTCCTTCGCCGCGCCCACCTTGCCTTGTGAAATCCCTTGGCAGGAACTGCAAATCGAGACCCAACTCGGGGAAGGCGCTTCCGGCACGATCCATCGCGCTCTTTGGCAAAACAATCAACCCGTGGCCGTGAAAGTCTTCAAAGGCACCATGACCAGTGATGGCCTACCAGCTTCCGAAATGGCCGCCGCCATCGCAGTGGGAACGCACCCCCATCTCAATCCCGTTTTGGGCCGTGTGATTCAGCACCCAACTCAAGCGCAGGGTCTGGTCATGGATTTGATCGATCCCCAGTATCAAACCCTGGCCGGGCCGCCCAGCTTTGAAAGCTGCACCCGGGATGTTTACGCGCCCGAAAGCCAACTGCCGCCTGCCACAGCGCTCGCCATCGCCTGCGGCATCGCTTCCGCAGCCCAGCATCTCCACACCCGCCACATCCATCACGGCGATCTCTACGCTCACAACATCCTCTGGCGACCCGACGGCCATTGTTTCCTCAACGACTTCGGTGCAGCGGCCTTTTACCCTCCCGCACTTTCAGGTGCACTCCAGCGCCTGGAGGTACGAGCCTTCGGCTGCCTGCTTGAAGAACTCGCAGAGCACACCTCCTGGACCGCCGAAACTGAACTCATAAGGTCCACCCTGCACCACCTCCAAAAGGCCTGCCTGTCTCCCAACGCAAACGACCGACCCACCTTCGCGGACCTGACTGAAACGCTGGGCTCCTTTTAAACGCCCGGCGTCTCCTCATGGCACCTGTGGCTCGCCACCGAACGCGGCCAGCAGTGACTCCGTGATCGCCGGAATGGCGTCTGCCTCATGAATCACCGCACGTCCACCACCTCCTTCAGCGATCAACACCGGAGGCACATCGGGGTCGGCGTTAGAGTTGTCGAAGACGAAGAACGCATCCGCCTGAGCTGCGTACCAACCCATGTTTTGAACTGAACGATTCCAGCGTGCCACCAAGCGATCCGCCGGCACGTCATGTCCACCGTTGGCCACACGCCGAGCCACACGCTCAGCAGAGAGTTCAGGGCTAGCCAAGCCGACGTAAACAAATCCGAAAGCACCACCCACCTCTTTGACCAAGTCCACCACTTTTTGAAACTTCGAAGTGCTCAGAACGGTCTCTGTTCCGATTGACTTCCCATCTGAAATCGCCTTCCAAACGGCAGAGAACACTTCGTCAGCCGCTTCGACAAAATAGTGCTTCAGTTCCGACCCCGAAACAGATGCAAAGCCTGACCAGCCAGCCATTTTGATTTTTTCAAGCGTCACATCATCCGCATTGAGAAAAGGAACGCCCTCGACCAATCTCCGCACGCGAGCACTGGAAAGACTCGTCGTCTTTCCGGCTCAATTGGGACCCGCTATGAGCCAAAAAGTAGCGCGCGTGTCCACCGTCGTTCAGCCTGCAACATGAACCTTACCCGCGGCAGTGGCGATACCTCCCCGATGGGTTTGCAGGACCCGTTTCTTCGCCTCATGCATTCCCTCACGAAATTCCTCAGCAAACTCCTCCAGGCTGCGATTCTTCAGCAAAGCTTGTGTTCGAATCACCGATTCAGGATTCTGCTGCCCAAGAACGATCGTTTTTGTTGCTTTCACGTTCCCAGTTTACCCTCCCGACACCCCCCTCGCAACCTCCAATCTCCCCTTCGATTTCGGTGACTAAGGGACGGTCTGGCGCGTTGAGTGTTTCTCGACGCCCCACCATGAAGCCTCTCCTCTTTTGTCTCTTCTTCGCCCTCACCCTGCACCTTCACGCCCAGACCCGTGAGCAGGATCTGCTCGACGCTCTCAAAGGAGCCGATCCGTCGCTCATTCAAGCCATCATCTCTCAGGAGTTGACTCGACTCGGAGATCAAGCAGGTGTCCCTGAAGTCGCTGACACTTATCAATCCGTCCCAGAAGATACAGCCTGGATGGATTCCTCTCTGGCCAGACGCGGGTTCACTCCTCATTTTGAGCGCCTGCGCCGTATGACATCTGTCTGGAAACCGGGCATCGACCCAACACGCATGACCCAAGCCCTACGCGCTCCTGCCGCCGTCATTTCTGGTTGTGTGGCCATTGCGCGTGCAAACCTCGATGGCAAAACAGAGGCTCTTAAGCTTGCTGAAAAATTGGCGGATTTTCTCATGTGGACCCAGGCACAGGCCGGAGCGGGTTGCTTCCCCTTCCCCGCCGCCAAGGGCACCTCCGAAGATCGCGCCATGCAGGTGGCCTCACGATTTCTGGAGCAGGTGGAACGGGCAGGCAAACTCCTGGAAACCGTTCGCAACGGCTGGGCATTTGAAGATCACGGCGACGGTGGCTTACAATTCGACAACGCGGAATGCGGCATCGCCCTCTTTGAACTCCATCAACTCACTCAGAACCCACGCTACCTCGCCTCTGCGCTTAAAGCAGCCGACTGGGCTTTGACGCGACCCCTTTGCTCCAACTGGAACTATAACGCCTTCAGCGTTCATCTCCTGGCAAAGGCCCACGCTCACACTCGTGAGGTGCGCTACCTTGAATCGGCGCTGCAAAAGGCGCGGTTCGGTGTCATCCCCGGCCAACTCGTAAATGGTTCTCATTCGGGCAGGTGGATGGATGCTCACAACGCCCGCCCGGCCTATCATTACATCATGATGAGCGCCCTCGCTCAACTCGTTGGAGAACTTCCAACGGCCCACCCGGACCGTCCCCTCGTGCTCAAGTCCCTCAAACTGGGACTTACCGCGCGCAACACCGAATTCACCACCCGCGGCGTTATGACCAAAGACAAAGCCATGGAGGCGCTGCTGCTCGTTCACCAACTCTTCAAAGACGACACCGCTTTCCTCGATAGCACCCAATCTCGCAACGCCCTGCAAGTGCTGGGGGCCTTGGTCTCTGAAGAATATCGCCAGGGCAAACTTCCTCTTGGCCCCCGCGCTTGGGGCTTGTTCCTCGCACACGCCGCCACCCGATAACCTTGCGGGTGCCATTGCTCTTTGGAAAGGAACGACCGTCGGGTGCGTTACTCTCGGCTCATGATCCGCGCCCTCGCCGCCTGCCTCCTTTTCTCCGCATCCCTCTCTGCCGCTGACGCACCTCCGAACATCCTGTTCGCCATCGCCGATGATTGGGGCCCGCATGCGGGAGCGTATGGCACCTCCTGGGTGAAGACACCGGCCTTTGATCGCATCGCCAAAGAGGGACTGCTGTTCAAGAACGCCTACACCCCCGTCGCCAAATGCGCACCCTCCCGCGCCATCGTTTTGACCGGCCGCAACACCTGGCAGCTCGAAGAAGCTGGCAACCACATGGCGATGTTCCCCGCCAAGTTCAAAAGCTGGCCAGAGGTGCTCACCGAGAAAGGCTGGCACATGGGCATCACCGGTAAAGGCTGGGGCCCTGGCATCGCCAATGACGCCAGCGGCAAGCCCCGCCTCATCACTGGCAAACCCTTCCATAAACACAAGGCCAAGCCACCTGCCACCGACATGGGCAACAACGATTACGCCGCCAACTTTGTCGATTTCCTCGAGGCGGCTGAAGACGGCAAACCCTGGTGCTTCTGGTATGGCAGCACCGAACCACATCGCAGTTACGAATACCAAAGTGGAGTCAATAAAGGCGGCAAAAAGCTCAGCGACATCGACCGCGTCCCCGCCTACTGGCCCGACACCGAGGAGGTCCGCCATGACATGCTCGACTACGCCTTCGAGGTCGAACACACCGATCGCCACCTCGCCCTCATGATCGCTGAACTGGAAAAGCGCGGGCAACTCGACAACACCCTCATCATCGTCACTGCCGATCACGGCATGCCCTTCCCCCGCGCCAAAGGTTACGCCTACGAGGATAGCAACCACGTGCCCCTCGCCATCCGCTGGCCGGGCC
>JBIIUD010000077.1:0-8047 GCA_044340175.1 Verrucomicrobiaceae bacterium | reverse complement strand
AACACCTCTGAAGCAGGGATACCCACCACCTCACCTGCATCAAATTGGGCGATCCGCTCGCGGATTTCCGCCTCCCAGGCCGCATCGGGACTTGGAGCGTCCTCCGTCTCCACGCTCTCGATCAAATTCCTCGCCAATTTCATTCTTTGCTCCGGGGGCAAGTCCAAAGCCTGATCGGATAAAGTGTCAAAGGTCACAGCCATTCCAGCATTTTAGCCAAACAGATCCAGATGTCGAGAGCCACAATGGCATACGCTGCGTTGTTCAACACCCAGGCGACTCACCCCCTTCCTCACACGCTAAGTGGCTTTAACTTGAGCCATCAAAGATAAAAACACCCAAGGCAAATTGCATCTGGTAGCCGACTTCTTTTGCCTTGGCGTTTTCTAGGTTTGCGCCTAAAACTGGCGTCTCATGTTCGTCTCGTCCTCGCGATCCCCGCTTCCCCGCCTCCTGGCCGCCGCTGCGGTGCTGCTGCTGCCTTCTTCCTGGCTGGTCGCACAGTCGGAAACCATCGCTCATGAGAGCAGTCTGGGTCTTCGTTTTGTGGCGATTCCCGGCACGGCGGTCCTGTTTGCGACCCACGAAACACGACTCCAAGATTTCAAAGCTTTCGCGCAAGCAGCGGGCCATGCATGGACCTTTACCCCGCACTTCCCACAGGATGGCGACCACCCCGCCGTCGGCGTCAATCTCCAAGATGCGCTGGCCTTTTGCAACTGGCTCACCGAGACCGAACGCGCCGCTGGAAAGCTCAACACCGCCCAACTTTACCGCCTGCCCACAGACACGGAGTGGAGTGCCGCAGGGGGCGTCGCCCGGGCGCGGAAACCCGGTGCCCTGCTGACAGCTGAGGAGACCCTGGGTGACCAGCGCCGCTTCCCCTGGGGTCTCGCCTGGCCGCCCCCCGCAGGCACCGGCAATCTCGCAGAGGGTGACATCCCCGGCTATGCGGATGCCTACCGTCACACCGCCCCCGTGGGCAAGTTCACCCCCTCAGCCGACGGTCTGCATGATCTGACCGGCAACGTCTGGGAGTGGACTTGGGAGGCGGAGCTGAAGTCCACCCAGACAGGCCATCTGCGCGGCGGGTCTTGGGCCTACTTCAATGAAGAAGCCCTGCGTTCCGCCTATGTCTATGAGGTGCCACCTGACCTGCGCGCCGCCACCGTCGGGTTCCGCATCGTTTTTGAGGACCGCCAACGCACCGCCCAGCTCATCACCGCAGCACAAAAGGAAAAGGAGAACCAACTCCAAGCCGGTCGCAGCCAAATGCTCGGAGCCGCCCAAACCGGTGCCAGCCCTGAAGAACTCGAGTCGATGCGGGCACGCATCTCAGGTACCATGGGCAGAACCGCCACTGCCACTCCCGACCTGCCTGACCCCGCCAGCCTCACCCCTGCCAAATCCGGCGCGGCCCACACCAACAGCCTCGGCATGAAGCTGCTGCCTCTTCCCAACGGCCCTATCCTGCTTGGCCAAACCGAAGTCACTGCCCGCCAATACGAACTGTTTCTCGAAGCCACCGGACAGACTTGGCCAGACAAACCCCCGCACCTCGCCAGCTCAGAGCACCCCGCCGCGGGTATCCCCTGGCAGACCGCGACCGCTTTTTGCGACTGGCTCACCCGCCGCCAGTCAGAAGCTGGCCTCATCCCCGCCGGTGCCCGTTATCGTCTGCCTACCGACGCTGAATGGAGCGCTGCCGCTGGACTCGATACCGAACCCGGCATCGACCCAGCGACGCGCAACGGCCAAACCCCCGACCACTTTCCCTGGAACCCCGCCACCACCTGGCCGCCACCCCTCCGCGCCGCCAATCTCGACGCCACCAAAATCCCTGGTTTTGACGACACCCACGCCTACACCTGCCCAGTCACCGCCAACGAGCCAAATGCACGTGGCTTCTATGAACTTGGTGGCAACGTCTCCGAATGGTGCGCCGACACCTGGCCGGGCACACCTGATGAGCGTGTCTTCCGCGGTGGGTCTTGGCTGGCCTCGACGCGGGAAGAACTGCTCACCGCCAGGCGCAGCCACGCCCCAAGAAATGTTTCACGCGCCAACATCGGCTTCCGCTGCGCTTTGGAACTGCCGGCTTCCGCCCCCTGACTTGCGGCGCACTCCCACCCCTTCTCATGTCATCCGACGAAGTTCCCATGACCGGCCCGCTGCAGCCCCGTCCAGGACCAAGAGAGCGTGGCTCTAGATTCTGGGGTTTGCTGATTGGTTTGGCTGTCGTCATGCTTGTGGCGCTGACTCTTGGCGGCACAGCTTTGTACAAAGAAGGCCGTGTCCGCTTCGCCCGCTACCAAGCCGCGCAGTGCCTAAAACACATCGAGTCCAAGGATTGGCCTAAGGCCATGCAGGCCCTGGCATCCGCCAACCGCTTTGGCAATGAAGACCCCACGATCCTGCGCACCAATCTCACCTTTTTGACCCGCACCAACAACGAGCCTCGCAGCCTCATCTACATCGTGAAGCGCCTCATCGCAGCAGGTCAGACCGAGCCCAACGACGTCCTCATCCTCGGTCGCGCCCACATCGCCTTGGGTGAAGTCCAGGAGGCACGTGTTCTTTATGCCGCCCTGTCTCCAGCGGAAAAAGAAATGAGGCCCGGCCTCGAACTCCTAGCTCAGATCCTGCGCGCTGAGGGCCGCCCCAATGAGGCGCAGGACACCCTCCGCCGCGCCCTCCTCAGCACTCCCAATGATCCCGACGCAAAGTTCCGACTCGCCCTGCTCGACTATGAAAACGCCTTCCCCGAAATTCAAAATCGTGCCCGCACCATCATGTGGGAACTCGTCTCCAACCAGGGTAAAATCTCCCTCGCCGCCATCACCTTTCTCTCCCGAGACAAAAACCTCACCGCCCTAGAGGCGGACCGCCTGCTCTCCGTCGGCAGCGCCCACCCCGAATCTGGACCTCAGCATCGGCTCGAAATCCTCTCGGCCATCATCCGCCTCAGCCCCCATCGTCGGGAAGAAATCCTCGATGCCGAAGTCGCCCGTCATGAAGGTGAAAGCCTTGCTGACATGACCGCCATCATCGGCTGGCTAGCCCGTGAAAAACAGCACACCCGCATCCTGAAACTCGTGCCCCCGCAGGTCGCCATTCAGTCGAAAGAAATCTTTCCCTACGTCGCCCAAGCCCTGGGAGAGGAAGGCCGCTGGGCGGACCTGCGCCACCTGCTCACAGGCACCGAGAATCTCCCCGTTGCCCAAGCCCGCGTGCAGGTCTGGCTCGCTCAGGCTGCCAATAAACTCTCTCCGTCAGACCGTAGCACTCCCCGTCAGCATTTGGAAAACGCCATCGAAGCTGCCATTGCAACTGAGGACTACGCCAGCCTCGCGGCAACCGCACAAGTCGGCGAGGAACAGGGCCTATACGAGTTGGCCATCCGCTGCTACGACCGCATCGCTACCGACAACCCCACGCTTGAGGTCGATATGCTGGAGAAAATCTATGAACTCACCTTGCGCATGAGGGACACGGCCCGGCTTCTGCAGATCAGTGAAAAACTCAGCCGCCTCCTTCCCACCAGCGGCATTTATCGTGACCGCGTCCACTATCTCGATCTGCTCATCGGTTCCCGCCTTGAAAAAGTCAGCCAAGCCCTCGAGACACGCGATGAAGAGTCGCTCATCGAAGGGCAGATCACCCGCCTACCCACCGCTTTTCTGCTCGCCCTTACCGCTCACCGCTTTCGGGATGCCACCGCTGTCCAGACCCACCTGCCAGCACTCGCCCCCGATATGTCCCATCTCACCCCCGGGCAGCGTGCCGTCGTCGCCGGGTTGCTGCGTTCCGTAGGCAGAGAGGCAGATGCTTTCCGACTCTCCGAATCCATCAGTGACACCCTGCTCCTACCGGAGGAACGCACCCTGCTCAACGCCCCGTGACGCCTTGAATCACTGAGGGCATGAGTTTCTCCACAAACACCTTCGCCTCCTCCAGCGCGGTAAATTCTCTGAACGGATCTTCCTCCTCCAGCAGTGCCTCCGAGAAAGGCACAAACACTGACACCATGGACCAGCGGTGGTTCAGATTGCGAAAAATCGCATCCTGATACCCTTTGGCAATGTGCCCGTAGTAATCCGGTCGCGTCGTCCCATCAGACCCGACATACCAGTAAAGATTCAGCGCCCGCACTCTCACCCGCCTTCCACCCGGGCCTTCCACATCACGAAATAGCCGCAGCAGCGTCGCCTCCACGGCCCGCCCTGCGCCTACGGGAAGCGTCAGCACATCCGAAGTCGCAATGATCCAGCCCTGCCCAGGCAGACACACCTCTGGCCGGTGCAACGTGCGCTTCCCCGGCCCACCCACGATCACCGTCGCCATCACCGGGGGACGCTTCGGAGCAAAGTAGTAGTTCCGCGCCAACTCCACCCCCTCGTCCAGGATGTTTCGCTCCTGCGCCGTCATATTGATGACCTGCCCTTGGAAATCATCCATCTTCAAAGGCAGACTCAACGACACCCCCGGATCCGCCAAGCGCAGGCTCACATCAGTCACCGCACACACGCCCAATCCAACCGCTGTCAATCCCCACGCCATCACGACGCCCCCCAGCACCCTGCCCTCTCCCCCCCCTGATTCGACAGTCGTGGTTTTGATCTGTTTGCCGATTCGCCGCCAATGCTTCCTCTCCAAAACACTGCACAGCGCGAACATGCCCGCCAACGCCACCCCAAAAACCACAAAGCCTGCCAGCGCATGGAAAAAACTCATCTCCTGGTGCCCGTCGATGTTTCGCCCGACAGCAAAGTCCGAGCCCAAAGCACTCGAAGCCACCGCCAGCATCACCATCCGAACAAAGTTTCCCATGACGGCCAGCGGGATAGCACTCACAAACAACAGCACCCTGCGCACAGGCGACTTCAGCGTCAGGTAACCATAGAGCGCACTGATCATCATCAGCGAGAAAAGAGAGCGGATCCCACTGCAGGGCTCCTCCACATCCAGCCGGAACAACGCCCCTGCTGCCAGCCCCAGCGACTCATCAGCCGCCGAATACAAGGCCGTCCCCTCCCGCATCACCCCGACACCGATCAAATTCAAAAACGAGCCCGATACACCCGCCGTCATCATGCGCAGCGGGAAGGCCAGCCGCTCTTCTAGCGGAAACAGCGGCCACATGAACGCCAAAAAAAGCCATGGAAACAGCAGCGCGCGCACCCAGCCCCATCCTCCCAGCAGCAGCACCAGCCCGCCCAGCACACAGTGAAAGGCCACAAAGCCCGGATACCCCGTATCGACCTTGTAACCCATCCAGAAAAACATCAGCCCCACCGCCACGATCAGCGCTCCCCACCTCGATCCCGCCAACGGCAGTTTCTTCAAAGCCGCTCGATCCCGATAAATCAGCCACACCACCAGCAGCGGCACCACCAAGCAGAAATACCATTCCGAGTCGCGCGTGACCTGCGCCAGCCAGCCGCCTAGCACACTGGAGCGCAACTCGCCATCCCAATGCTGGTAGGGCCACAGTCCAAACAATGCCACCAGTGGCACCACCAGACCGACCAAGGCCAGACCTCTTCCCGAAGCAAACGCCTCGAGCGCTTTAGCTTCAGGGGGGGAGGGGATCTTGGTTTCGCTGTCCGACATGTTAGGTTTCCGGGCAACCACCCGTCCTGCCGACCGTGCAGCGCATTCTTTCTTCTGGCAACACCCAAGCACCGCCGCTATGTGTCCCCTAAAGCATGAGCCGCGAACAAGACAACGATCCCGCGACACCCGCGCGACACCGCGACCAGGAGGCACCTTCCATCCTGGCTTCTTTGAACACCGATCTGGACTCCATCGTCCGGCGTCGCTCAGCGGAGACCCTCTATTCACCGCCCAATATCCGCCGCTCCACCCACATTCTGCGGTACTTTGTCACCCTCCTTGTCCTGCTGCTCGGTTTCGCCGCGCTCGTCGCATGGACTTACTTCACCCAAATCCAACCTGCCCTCGCACAGAAAACGGAGTCCCCGCCTGCCCCTGCCGTCGCCCGCGCCGTCGAAGTCCAGCTCCCGTCCCAGACGCTCGATAAGATCGCCGCTACCTCCTCCCAAATCATCGAACTGCAGAAGCAGATCGACGCCACCCGCGCCCTCCAGGCCACCCAAACGGAGCAGCTTCAGAAACTCATCGAACGCGTCGCCACTACCCGAACGGAGACGCCTCCCCCCATCGCCACCACCGACTCCGCGGGTATCGCCACCGAGTCTCCCGCCACCGGTCCGTTTGATCCACCCGCCTCAGTCGGCTCTTCCGAACTGCGCCTCATCAAAGAGCGCAACCGCCTCACGGCCTACGCTGACGAAGCCATCTCCACCGGCCTGCGCCGCCCGCTCTCCCTCATCGTCGATGCCATGCGCGATCCCGAACGCGCCAATCTCTATCACGCTGGTCAGGCCGAGTATTACCGCATCATGGGCCACTTCCAGCTGCTCAACCGCATCGATCCCGCCTACAAACTCCCCGTCGCCGATCTGTTCACAAAAGAAAAAGAAAACATCCGTGACGAGGCTGACCTCAGCTCCGACCAACTCATCGCCCTGCTTGGAAACAAAGACCTCCCCTGGCAGGTCCGCCTCCGCTCTGCCTTCTTGCTCGGCGGACGCCGCACCCCCGAAGTGGGTGACGCCCTGGTGAACGCCCTCGCCACTGACCCCAGCCTCGACGTCGCCAAAGAAGCCCAGCTCAGCTTCGAGCAAAACGTCGGCCGTCACTTTCTCCTGTTTGATGTCGAAGCCGTGCAGACCTGGTGGAAGACGCAGCGCGCCATCACCCCCTCAAGCCCGGCCGCGACCGGCAACTGATCGTTTCTATCCATTGTGCCCGCTTCCCACGGACCCCTCTGGCGCGACTGGCTCAGCCGATTCAGCATCTACGGAGACTTCTGGCTCCGCCTGCTCAGTCTCGGAGTCCGTGTCACCCCCTGGTTTCTTGAGCCCTTACTCGTTGGCATTCACACCGCCCTCTTTTACTGCGCCTGTGGTCCTGCCCGCCGCGCCCTCCTCGCCAACCTCCGCATCCTGTTCCCCCAGGACTCCGCTTTGAAGCGCCATTGCCGCGCTCTGAAAGTCATTGGAAACTTTGCCTGGAGCTTAGTGGATGCCGCCCATATCCGCTCCAAACATTCCGTCATCGACTGGGAGATCGAAGGCATGCAGCATCTCAATCAACTCTCCGAGATCCCCTCCGGCGTCATCATCCTCACCGCCCACATGGGCAACTATGACCTCGCTGCACCACTCTTCGCTTCCCGTCTCCGCCGTCAAATCCATCTCGTCCGCGCCCCCGAGCGGCATCAGAAGAGTCAAGCCTATGTCAGCCAACAGCGGGATCACCTCGCCTCCGAATGGTGCGTCATTCATTACAACGAACCGGGCAACATGCTCGCCATCAAGCTAGCTTCGCTGTTGAATGAAAATCAAATCGTCGCCATTCAGGGAGATCGCATCCTGTTTGATGTCTCGGCCACCACCCTGCCTTTTTCCCCAACCCATGACTGGCGACTCCCCAGAGGTCCCTTTCTCCTCGGCCTCATCTCCCGCTGTCCCATCGCCCCTCTTTTCATCACTCGCTCCGGCTGGCGTCGCTATCGGATCACCGCGCACCCTCCCTACCACTGGCCTGACGGTCGCCTGAACAAAGACATCGCTCTCCGCGCTGCCGAACAGTGGTGGAGCAGCGTTCTTGCGGAGTGCATTCACCGTCACTGGGATCAATGGTTCGTCTTTGAGTCGGCCTTTTCACCCTCAGCCACTCCCCGCTCATGAATCC
This sequence comes from Verrucomicrobiaceae bacterium, assembly GCA_044340175.1. Taxonomy (GTDB): domain Bacteria; phylum Verrucomicrobiota; class Verrucomicrobiia; order Verrucomicrobiales; family Verrucomicrobiaceae; genus JAGRPD01. Next base: position 265 of record JBIIUD010000077.1, on the reverse strand, counting down.
ACCTTCCCCGCGAGACACGGCACCAAAGCCCAGTCGCACCGGACTGGGCTGGCTTCTCCAGTGCTTCCTTCGCCCAAAGGCCACACCGCCAGAGATCGAAGCCGTCTTTCCCGCCTCCGAACGTCATCCTGCCAGCGAGACCTTTGCCGCCGCGGGTATCATCGGCCTCTGGTCGCTAATCGTGACCCTTCATCTGTCCCTGCAAGCCCCCTTTCTACCCGAAGGCACCTTGTTGCTTCGGCTCTTCATCGGATTCCTCCTCTGG
>JBIIUD010000076.1:0-8056 GCA_044340175.1 Verrucomicrobiaceae bacterium | reverse complement strand
GCAGGGCGGCGAAGTTGTGTTTGTGTTGTCGGGGGATGGTGGAGCGATGAATGTGAAGGAGGTGACGGACATTGCCCACAAACTGGCCGTGAAACATGCCACCCTGCTGGATGGGGGAAGGGCGCTGCAATACAGTGTCAGGACGGAGGATGGTCCTTGGCATTTCGCGGCCTTCAATACGAGGGTGAAGTTCACGCATCCGAAGCTCGATCGTCAGCAGTCGCCCGTTTTCATCGCCGTCAAAAGGAAGCCGCCAGTGATCCGCGCCGGTGGGTTGCCCAATGCGGGAACTGCCCCCTAGTCATGCCCACTCTGAATCATGAAAAAGCGTTGATTGAGGCGGGCTGTCGAGTGGTGGCAGGCGTGGATGAGGCGGGGCGAGGCCCGTTGGCGGGTCCGGTGAGTGTGGCGGCGGTGGTGCTACCAGCAGGATTTGAACATCCGATCTTGAATGACTCCAAGAAGCTGACGGAAGCCAAACGGGAGAAGCTTTACGACGAGCTGACCACCGATGCGCGGGTGCGCTGGTGCTGTGTGCTGGTGGAGGCCGACGAGATCGACCGCCTTAACATCTTGGGGGCGACGCATGAGGGCATGCGCCGGGCCGTGCGAGGCCTGGGAGACGATGTGGATGGGGCTCTGATTGATGGGCGACCGGTGAAGCTGTTTCCGATCCGCCAGCTCGCGTTGGTGAAAGGGGACTCACTGAGCTTTTCCATCGCTGCGGCAAGTGTGATCGCCAAAGTGACACGGGATCGACTGATGGTGCGCATGGCCGAGACCTATCCGGGCTATGGGTTTGAGATCCACAAAGGGTACCCAACGGCGGCTCATGTGGCGGCACTCAAGCGGCTTGGGCCGTGTCCACAACATCGGCGAAGCTTTGGGCCGGTGGCGCAGATGGAATTGAATTTATCCTGAACTCCGAAGTTGGAGGCACCTGATAGGCTTGAGCATTGGCCGCTCAAGGCTTCCCGCTCCTTGGGCGGCATCATAGAAGATGCAGCCGCTGCGGACCGGAAAACCGTGAGCAACCAAGCCTCTGCGCCTCTCAAGCACCTCGAACTTCGGAGTCCGGATTTATCCTGAAACCGCTCAAGCCTGACTCATGAATGGGTCAGGCTAGCGAATGGCCGCTTCGAGCTGGGCGTAGTCGATGGTGCGGAGGCGGTGCTGTTTGGCACCCATGCGGGGCACGCAATCGAGCAGGGCCTGAGTGTAAGGGTGTTTGGGAGCGCTGAGGATTTCCTGAACGGGACCTTGCTCAACGATTTGACCTCGGAACATGACGAGCACCCGGTCGGCGACGTTTTGGATGATGCCGAGATTGTGCGTGATGAGGATGAGGCTCATGCCGAGGTTGCGCCGGAGGTCACCGAGCAATTCCATGATTTGTTTTTGGATAGTGACATCGAGCGCAGTGGTGGGTTCATCGGCGATGAGGAGTTGGGGGCGGCAGGACAGGGCCATGGCAATCATGACCCGTTGTTGCATGCCTCCTGAAAGTTCGTGAGGGTAAGCACGAAGACGTTTCTCTGGCTCAGCGATGCCCACTTGAGTGAGCCAAGAAATAATTTCCGCGTCCTGATCTTTGACGTCAGGACGGTGCAGGGAGAGTGCCTCCGCAATCTGGGTGCGGACGGTGAGCACTGGGTTGAGGGAGGTGGTGGGCTCCTGAAAAATGTAGGCGATGTCACGGCCGCGCATGCGTCTGAGTTGGCGCTCAGTGAGATGGAGAACATCGTGACCTACCACGGACATTTTGTCAGCCGTGATGAGGGCAGGGGGAGAGGGCAGCAGCCGAGCCAAGGCAAGAGCGGTCGCGCTTTTGCCACTGCCGCTTTCGCCAACGATGGCGATGGACTCGCCGGGGTTCATTTTCAAATCGATGCCACGCACCGCCTCTGCGGGTTCGGCACCGTGGCGTTTGAAGCGGATGCGGAGGTTCTCGATTTCCAGGAGGGGCAAGGTTTCAGGCGTCATCGGGATGGGGAGGGTGAATGATGCGGCCTAGGGACCACAAAAACAAGATGGAAACGCCTGCCGCCAGTGATGCGGAAAGGACGGGTAGGGGATGGTGCAGTGCATCAGTGGCGGCATGAGCAATGAAGCTGCCGAGAGAGGTGTCAGACGTTGTTTTTTCGATGGGCAGCAGGCTGTGCATGAAGACACGCAACCACCATGCCGAGCCGACCAAGGCAATCAAAACAGCGTAGAGTTCCCGTAACCAGGGGCGCAAGGCGTGCTGACGCCAAGCCTGCCAGGAACTGGCGCCGAGGGTGCGGGAGGCTTCCACAAGGCGGCTCGAGAGGTGGCGGTGGGTGCTGCTGTGGAGATGAATGGAAAGCGTGACCGCTGCCATGACAGCGAGAGCAAGGTCGATGCTGATGATCTGACCTGAGGTATGGCTCCAAGCCAGGGCCCACAGAGGCAGGGGCGACCAAACAAGCGATTCCAAACTGCCGTAGCGGCGCAACCAGTCGCCTAACACCGTGAGACGCAGGGCCGCCAGTGCTAGACCGCCGATCATGGCCAACCCGATGAGACGGAGGCAGCTGACGAGATCATTTGCCCAGGAGGCAAGCCAAGTCACGCCTGAGGCCAGACGTGCGTTTTGAAGGTGAACAGGGCTTGTGGCAACGAGGACGAGGCCGGCCAAGGTCACCAGCACCAGGACGATCAGTGCGGGCAAAGAGGCCATGGGAAAAGGCTTGTACAGTGACGGTGGGGCAAATGAGGCGGGGCGTCTTCGGAACAGATGCAGCAAGCCACAAAGCAGCGCTGCCAGGATGCCAGCAGTGTGCAATCCAAAAGCGAGGGACGACGGGTGCGTGCTTTTTAAAGCCTGGACGAAGCCGCTACCCCAACCTGGGAATTGGAGGGTCGATTCGACCACGAGATCGAGGATCAGAACGGTAAAGAGGGAGGACTCAAGGCAGCGCAGCCAGCCAGGCCAAAGCAATGGCAGAAGGTGGTGGTCGAAAAGGCGGGCCGGGGATAAACCGCGAGCGCGCAGAGAAGCGGTCAGTGCCGCATAAGCGGACGGGTGCCAATCCGCATAAAAACGTGTCAGCAGAAGTCCTGTGAGAGGCGTGGCAATCGCAAGAACGGGGGCTAGCCATGTCCAGAGGTGGCGGGCGGTTTGATCAAGGAGATCCTCGCCGATGCCTTGAGGGCGTGGCGGCAGGAGGGTCTCGATGACACCGCCATGGCTGCCGATATGCCAACCGATCCACGTCCAGACGAGGCCGAAAACCGGGGTCGCAAATAGGAGCTGACCTAGCCATTGGGGCACACTGCCAAAGGCGGGGGGGAGGTGACGCGTCAGGCTGAAGAGGGTGATCGCCGCAGCGGTTGCAGTGATGAGCGCGAGGCTGATGACCAGGAGGGTGCGGCCACAGGCTAGCAGCGTCACGTCTTTTGAGGGGTCGCCGGTGGGTTCCGGGTAAAGCCCGATGAGCATGTGAGAAGCGTCCATCAAGGAGCCGCCTTGGAGGAGGACATAAAGCACAGCCATGGCGGTGCCGCCGATCATAAGACGGAGGGGCAAGGCAAAAGGCCGCGCATGGTGGGGAGGGAAGATCACGGGCGATGGGGAGGGGTCATTCCTGGAGCGGGGAGGGCTTCGGTGGGAAGGCGCATTTGAATGCCGGGAGGGTCAGCCTTTTGGGCCGCCGTTTGCAGGACCCAATCGGCCAAGGAGAGAGTGGCTGGAATGCCAGCGGGTATCGCGGCGCGTCTTATGGCGGCAATCTGCTGATCTGTGAACAGTGGAAGGAAGGGGTGCAATTGAGCAATGCGCGCCTCCAACCGCTGGGTGTATGAGGGAACAGCGGCGGGGTCGAACGCGCTGGCGAGGGCTTCCAAAAGCAGGTCGATCTCGGTATCAGCAAGGCCGCTGAAATTGAGCGCTGAGCTGTGCGTCGCATGGGTCGAATGCCAGAAGGGCAACTGATCCCATGACGTATCGAAATCGAGTCCGATGATGGCCGCGTCAAAGTTGCGGGTTAACAATCGCTGTTGAACCAGTTGCGACCAGGGCAGTGACGTGATGGTGACGGTGATGCCCAGAGCGCGCCACTGCTCAGCGAGGAGACGGGCCAAGGCTTCCCTTTCCGGATTGCCCGTCGTGGTGAGAAGCTCAAGTGCTAGGACGGTGTCGGGTTTTTTCCGAAGTCCGGAGGTAGCATCTTTGAGCCAACCCGCTGTGTCGAGTAAGGTCGCCGCTTTGCTCACATCCTGAACAAAAGGCGTCGGTGGGCGACTGAACCAAAGGCCGGGTTGGAACAGGCCGTCATGCAGGCTGCCAGCGCCGTGAAGCAGCTGCTCAATGAGGGCGGGTCGATCCACCGCAAGGGCGAGGGCTTCACGCACCGCTTGATTCCGCAGGGGCTCGCGTTGCAGGTTCCACATCACTAGGAGCCGGCCTCGGGGTGGTGCAGGGTGCAGTAGGAGGTCAGCTTCTTTGCGTAAAACCGGCAGGCTTTCGTGAGGTGGCCAATAGAGATCAATGGCACCGGTGGCAAAGGCGGCCTGGGTGGCGAGACTGTTGCTGCTACTTTGCAAGCGAATGCGACCCCGTCGAACCATGGCGTCGGGGGCTGCATCAAGGATCAAGGTATCGCCTTTGCGTAGCGTCGGGCGGAAGGGGCCAGTGCCCGGTGGTGGGGCTGGATCTGCTTTAGCACCATTGGCCTCAAGCCAGGCGGCGGGTAGAATGGGCAGATGCATCCACGAGGTAAGCGCAGCACCCTGAAATCGCCGATAGATCACGCGCAGCCTTTGCGGCGTTGGGGTTTCGAGCGAATGAATGGCATTGAGGCCGTCCCGGTTGGGGATGGCGATGCGGTGACGCAGCACATGGTTCACCGTGGCGGCGACATCAGCGGAAGTGACCGCAGATTGATCGGGCCATGAACGAGAGGGTGCCAGCCGGAAGTCGAGCACAGGCTCACGTAAGGCTGCCACGCGGTCGAGCACTTGCACGTTCGCGGCGAGATCGGGACGCCCCAGGTAGTATTGTCGGAGTTCCTCGACAGCGTCACCGGGAGAGCCGCAGATCACGAATTCGGCAAACTGTCCGGAAGGATCAAACCAGGCGCGGCGAAAGTGGCTGCGTTCGACGGCATTGGTGATGAAATGCTCGTGGTAAGCGGGGGCTTGGTCTTTGACCTGCACACGAACAAAGTCCACGGGCAGAGGTTCAAAGGGGGCGATCTCTTTGAGGGCTTGGTCGGGGCCTGTGCCAGTGGGTGAGCTAAAGCGCAGGGTCAGTTGGCGATCCGTAGGGGTGACCTCAGCTAAATGGAACGTGATCCAACGATCTGCATCCAGGGCCCGGAGGTGATCGGCGGCTTTGCGGGCGATGTCAGGTGTGGCAAACCAGCAGGTGATCTGCTGGCTCCATTCCCAGTGTGTTGCAAGGGCGGGTTCAATGTGCCCGGTATCGCCAACCCGAATCAACGGCTCATACATGAGGTCGAGCAGTTGCTGCTCCATGGCTGAAGCAGGAAGGAAAGGATTCAGCTCAGGAAGAGCTCCTGGCAGCATGGCGACGAATTCACCGCCGCGCCGGGCACGCGCGGAAGAAGCCTCTTGGGCCGACCACCACGCCAGCAGACCCAGGCTGGCAGGTAGGGCACAAAGAAAAAGGCGAAGGGGGGACATGGAAATCGGAGGCCTACGGCGGGTTAGAGTAAGCCGTAGAACACGAGAAGGCGAGCGCGGAGACTGATTTGAAAAGGGGTCGAGAAAGGAAGTGAAAAAAGATCCATTGCCCTATTTGACAAACCGTTCGATAGCAGTAGTCTAGTTATCCCTTCGGGCATGCATGCTCTGAGGTGAAAACGCACCCGTAGCTCAACGGATTAGAGCATCTGACTACGGATCAGAAGGTTTCAGGTTCGAATCCTGACGGGTGCGCCACTTTTAGCTCAAGAGCACTAGAGAGTGGCCACTTTCCGCATTGTCTTAATGCGAAGGATTTCAGTGTTGAGTGAATCGCCGATGTCGATGCCGACGCACGCTGCCACGCTAGACTTTACCGCTGGTCCAAGAGGTCCAGGCGCGACGGTAAGTGAAGGTGAGTGCTACCAAACCAAGGCCGAGGATCACGGAACGGCTCTCCTCAATGTAGGATGGCAGCCATGATTGGGGGCTTTCAGGGAAGGCTAACGGGGCAATGCTGGAGCCCATGATAGCGGACGTGCCGGCGAAGATCGCCGTCAGCATAAGGGTCCAGAACAGAAGAGCACGCATTTCCTTTAGTTTCAGAGTATTTTATTGATAAATGGGCGTGGAAAGCAATAGCCTTTTTTCATCCGGGATTTTTAGAGTCGTTTAAGCAATGCCGTCACAGCGCCTTTAGGGCGGCGGAATCGGGTCAGGGTCATCGTCAGTCCGAGGCGTACGCATTCGTAGGTCCCTGCGCCGCTCAATCCTCGGCGACCTGCTGTCTTCAAAGGAGTGAGCCTGAAATCCGAAGGTGTTGGTGCGGGCTCGGTTTGCTTGGGTGGGGGCAGGGAGCGAGCGAGCGGCCTGCGGCAATCAAGCAATCCGTGGGCCGTGGGCCGTGGATGGTTTGCTTGTGAGTGAACCAAACCTTTCATGAGGTTTGGTGGAGCATAGCGGGTTCGAACCGCTGACCTCCTGCATGCCATGCAGGCGCTCTACCAACTGAGCTAATGCCCCATATCATCGCCACTGGCGGTGAATCGGAGGGCACGATGGTAGCGCAAAGATGATGTCTGACAACCTGAATTTGCAGGTTTTGTTGTTCTTGACCAGGGTGGTGGCGCCCAAAGGCTAGCATCGGTTGCAAGGTGACCCCCAAGGGATCACTCGTCTTCGTCCTCCCGACCTCTGCGCCGCTTTTTGAGTGGGGAGGTATTGCGGTGGACCCAGACGCTTTGCAGCATGCCCATGAGGAACATGGTCACGAGGAGAAAGGTTCCGCCATAGGAGATGAAGGGAATGGGGATGCCGATGACAGGAAGGATGTTCATGTTCATGCCCACGTTTTGAAAGGTGTGCGCGAAGAACATGGCGACGATACCGACAGCAATGAGGCGGCCGAGTTGGTCACGCGCGTTGTAGGCGACGAAGACGCCTTGGAGAAGCAGGAGTAACATGCCTGAGAGCATCAAAAGTGCCCCGCGAAAACCGAACTCTTCGGCGATGACAGCGAAGATGAAATCGTTGATGGATTCGTTGGGGAAGAAGGTGCGGTGAACGGAGCGCCCATCGGGCACTTTTTCAGAGAGTGGACCCTTGCCCTCAAGACCTGCCGAGCCGACGGCCAATTCCAGGTGGTAAGGCACCCAGCCTTCTTTTTTCATGTCCACTTTATCGCGCTGCCCCGTGTTCATGTAGATCGGGGTATCGATGCGCAACTTCTGGTAGTCCTTCAGTCCAAAAAAGTAAGCCAGGGGAACAACGCAAAGAACGCCCAGCACGAGGACGATGAGGTAACGAAAGGGAATGCTTCCTGCGAGCATGAGGCCGAGGAATACGGGTCCCCAGACGAGACCTGAGCCAAGGTCTTCTTTGGCCACCAACGCGGCCGGGATGCCTGCGACGATAACCGCGACGATGACACGCAAGAAATGATGGCGGAAGATGGGCAGGAAGCGGGGTAAGTCGCCAAAGATGACGGCAAGGATCAGGATGCCCGAAGTGATGGCGATTTGGGAGGGTTGGATCGACTGCCCTGCGATCTCCAGCCAGGCCTTGTTCCCGCCCTTTTCAATGCCGATGAACTCGAGCGCGATGAGGCCTGCGATACCGACCAGATAAGCTGGGATGCAGGCCCACCGGATCCATTTGTAGTCGATCAAGGAGGCGCCCAAAAAAAGGGGCAGGCCGATGAGGGCGTAGCGGATTTGCTCCCGCCACTTCATGGACAGAATGGCACCTTCCTTGTAGGCAGAGGCATTGTAGATGGCGAAAACTCCAAAGGCGATGAGCGCCACCATGTTCAGGATGAGAATCCAGTTTAGGCTCAGGAGTTTTTTGAAAAGGGGCGTCATGGAGGCTGGGCGGTCCGACTAGGTGGGGA
>JBIIUD010000075.1:0-8065 GCA_044340175.1 Verrucomicrobiaceae bacterium | reverse complement strand
CAGCATCCCGGCAGGATTGAAACACAAGTCAGCAATGTTCTGCTCTGCTGTGCGGGAAGGTTGGATCTCCTCAAGATAACGTGGCACCCCACCCGTGACGGCGAGCAACCGCAGCTTCTCGGCGGCACTGATGCGTTGGCCGCGCTTGCCCCAAAACTGCACGCACTCCGGCAGCAAAAGCGGCCCCAACCGGAACTGCCAAGTGCACCGTCCGACAAAGCCGGTGTTGTTCAGAATGTTGTCCTCGATCCACGATGACACACTGCCGCACAACACGACGATCAACTGCGGTCGCTTTGAGAAATGATTGTCCCACGCTGTTTTGAGATGACCGGCAAAGTCGGTGTCGCCAGCGGCCATCCAGGAAATTTCGTCGAGCAAGAGCACCACACTGCCCTTCGCCGGCAGCTGACTGGCCAGCAGCTGAAACGCGGTCGGCCACGCATCCAGCGGTAGCTTGGGTGCCGGAGTCTGCTTGGCGAGTTGGTCAGCAAACACTTCCAGCTGTGCCTGCTTTGAGATGTCAGCGCGCGGTGGCAATCCCATGAAACTGAGAAAGTGATCCGCCTCCTGCGCGCACTCGTTGATGAATCGGCTCTTGCCGATCCGACGCCGACCTTGACAAGTCACCAGCGAGGCGGGTTTCTTGCCGAGAAGCCGACGAAATTCTTGCCGCTCGTCACTGCGTCCGATGTAGCCGTCTTGTGTGTGCATGTCGATTTCGTGCCTGAAATGCTCATCCTCATTCTGGCACCAAAACGACATGATGTCAATTTCGTGCCCGAAATAGAGCAACTATTTTTGGCACCAAAACGACAATCTGTCGATTACGTGCCGAAAAATTATCGGCGTACTTGGGCACGAAATCGACAGGATTGACCCACGTCTTGTTCAGCGTTCTTTTTCCATGCCGCATTGGCTTTTGATCGTGCCCCATCTGTTCCTCCTACCTCTCTGCTCTAGCGCAGCCTGAGACCGCTTAGCTCCGGGATCAGGGCAGCTTGGTTTTTCATGACGCGTTCGAGTGCGAGGAGGCCGGCAGACTCCCTCACGCGCCATCCTCGCTCTACCTCTAACGCCAACCCGGCCTGGACACCTAAACGCAATTTCCTAGCAGTCGCCGCCGTTTCCTGTCCCACCCCATGTTGTTCATGACTCGCGCTTTCCTCATCTTTGCCGGTCTCTGCTGCTTCGCTAAGGCAGACGAGGAGTCCCGACAAATCGACCTAATCCTCGCCAAAGGCTGGCAGCAGAATAAAGTCACCGCCAATCCTCCGGCGAGTGACGAAACCTTCATTCGTCGGGTGCATTTGGACATCATCGGGCGTATCCCGACGATGCGGGAGACGCAGGCGTTCCTGACCAGCACGGAGAAGGACAAACGGGAAAAGCTGATCGATCAACTGCTCGCCAGTGAAGGCTATGCGCAGCACTTGTTTCACTTTTGGGCTGACCTGCTGCGCCTCCAATCACGGGCCAATGGCGGGCAGGGGGATATGACCTCGAAGCCCTATCTGGAGCATGTGAAGAAGCGCATCCGGGAAAACATGCCTTACGACCAGTTCGTGCGTGAACTGATCACCGCACAGGGCAAGGTGTGGGACAACCCCGCCATCGGCTATTACATGCGAGACCTCGGGATGCCGCTGGACAACTTGGCAAACACCACGCGCGTCTTCCTGGGCACGCGCATCGAATGCGCGCAGTGTCACAACCATCCCTTCGACAAATGGACGCAGATGCAGTTCTACCAGATGGCGGCCTTCACTTATCCTTTGGAGACAAACTTCACTGGCATCGGCGAGCAGGGAGCGGTTTTGGATTTGAAACGGGCGGCAGAGACGAAACCCGAGATGGCCGTGGCCACACGCCACATGGGCCGCGTGCTGGAAAACCTGGGCGACTTCGTGCGCTACAGCAAAGTGGCGGCTCTGCCCACGCGGGTGCTGAAGCTACCGCATGACTATCAATACAATGACAAGAAGCCCCATGATGCCATCACACCCTCCACGATGCTGGGAAAGACGGTGACGGGTGACTTGAAGACCTTCGCCGACTGGATGACCGCGCCGGACAATCCACGCTTCACCCTGGTGATCGCGAACCGCCTGTGGAAGAAGGTCTTCGGCCTCGGGCTGATCGAGCCCGTGGATGAACTCATGGACAGCACCGTGCCGATGAATCCAGCGCTGATGAAACATCTGGAGCAGCTCATGATCTCGAGCCGATACGATGTGAAGGCCTTCCTTCGTGTGCTCTACAATACGCAGGCTTATCAAAACGAAGTCACCCGCGCGGAGCCCATGCTAGGCGAGGTCTATCACTTTCCCGGCCCCGTTTTGCGCCGGATGACGGCGGAGCAGATCTACGATAGCTTCGTCACGCTGATCCATCCCATGCCCGATCTGCCACGGCGAAATGGCATCGACACAGAGATGGCGCAGAAGCTCGTGTATCGCGGCAAACTCAGCGATGCTCTGGATCTGCTCAGCGCGCAGGAGATCTTCGATGGAGCGGCGCAAGCTTCGGAAGGCTACGAGGCCATCTCCGCACGCAGCAAGCCACTGCGCGAGCAGTACACGGCCGCGCAAAAAGCGAAGGACAAGGCGTTGATCGAGAAGCTGAACCTAGAGATCCGCAGCATCGAGTTCGTCGCGCGCACGGGCATTCATGATCATGTCGTTGTTCCCGCCGTGGCTCGGCTTTACACGAAAAAGACCGGCAAACCAGCACCGCCGCCGATTCCTGTGAGGAAGCCGACGCTGGAAGAACTCAAGAAGCCCGGCCAAAACCGGGAGTACATCGACGTGCCCGGTTACGATGTCGATCAGGCCATCCCGCGCGAGGAAAAGGCCGCCGCAGATGCCCGTGATGCTGTTTTTAAAGACGAGGCCAAACGTCTCGGCATCACCGACACCGCCGCCTTCCTCAAGTCACGCCAAGCCCAGGCCAATGACTGGCCCCGCGCCGCCGACCTCGATTCTCCTGCCCCGCGCGGCCATTACTTGCGCGAGTTTGGACAGAGCGACCGAGATCTCATCGACAATGCCAACGCCGAGGCTTCCATGCCTCAGGCTCTCGTTCTGATGAACAGTGAGCTTTTTCAAAGCATTCTCAAGCCACACACCCAGCTCAGTCTGAATCTGGCTGGCGCAAAGGATCCCGACGACCAACTGGTGGCCATTTATCAGACGTTGCTCTCCCGCCAGCCCACGGCAGCGGAGAAAGACGCCTGGACACGGTCTGGCCTGACCAACCCGGAAGATCTCATCTACGCGCTGTTGAACACCCAGCAGTTTATCTTCATCAAGTAGGCAACGCTCCGCTGGCCAAGTTAAAAGCTGCCAGGCAAGAACAGACCTAAAGTGCATCAAGCCCATTTAACCTGCTCTCAAGGCTGTACATAAATGGCACTCAACCGGATGGAAGCCTTACTGACTCCCTCAAAAACCACTCTCAGTTTGACGCTTTTCGGTAGGCCGTTGCCATCACGCGTGCTCGCCCAATGGACTGGGGTTTGGAAGCCGCTCCGGCGGACCTCAGCAGAGTAACCGAGCAACGGCTTTTCAAGTGCATCCAGAAGCTCGACGCGCAGGAATGCCCGTTCACCGAGCCCATCGGCATTAACATAGAAGCCAGGCGAACTGCCCGACCTGACCGGAATCGCGGCAGTGATCAACTCGCTCGTGATCTCAAGCTGCTGATAGTCTCCGGGACCCTTACCCACCTCTTCAATCACCAGATCTCCGAATCGATCTCGTGGCAGCACCGCGATACCCACGCCACCACGAGTCGGAACCTTTTCCCAATGTCTTGGGTCCCAAGCCCCATAGTAGATGAAGGTCTGATCCCCAATATTCTCAAAACCCTGCCCCTGCAATAATCCGCCTTGATCCCACGCGCCATCCTCGCCCCGCTTGATGAATGTCCAGTCGTGGGCGGCTTCGCGGAAGTTGAGACCGTCATTACTGACCATGAACCCTAAATCGATCGTCACGTCCCGCCATTCCTTGGCTCCGTGCCAAAGGCCTGAGACACCAATAAGCACGTTGCCACGATTCCACACGCTGATGCCCTCGTGAGTTTGTTCTCCTTCGCGACTTCGACCCGGTCCAAGCAACGTGTGCTGTGGAGCCCGAACGAACCCGATCGTGCTCGTTTGCGACCAGTTCACAAAATCAGCCGAACGATACATCCGTGTCACCCGGCCGTGATAAGGCTGCGGCGCATTCATTGAGTTTTGCCCGATCGCGTAGAACAACCCTTCCCATTTGTAGAGGCCCCCACTGGGCTCAAAATGGACGGCAGGCAGCACCAGGTCCTCCTTTACCAATTCGGCAGCCTTTGTCTTGGCGGGCTTCGTCATCGTCCATGAGAGTCCGTCCGCACTGACAAAGGGAGCAAGACTGCCCAGTCGCGTGTTGTGTCGAAAATAGGCATGACCCGTGGCCTTGTAGCGCCGTTGCGGATCGGGATCATCAGGATCCCGCAGAACCTTCAAGTTTACCAACCCAAGGGGGGCCGGATCCGTCAAAATGAGGTTGTTGTGCTTGTTCCCTTTGAATGTCACCAACCCAAGGTCCGGCTTTGTCCAGTGCACCCCATCCAGACTTTCCGCATAGGCCGGCCTCCAGCGTGCAGACGCTATCTTATTGTTCGCATCATCGTCAAAGGCGACATACCACATGCGGTAGCGTCCACCCTCCCGGATCACCGACCCATAAAATTGTACCCCATGAGCATCGGGCGTTCCTGGTGCTCCCCGCCGAAGCACTGGATTCGCGGGATGACGTTCGGGTTGACGCATCTCCAGTCTTAAATTCTGAGTGTGGGGTATCGAAACGCTATCAAATGAAAAAAGCGTTCTCACCTGCGTTTCATCGAAAAGCTCTCCGGCACAAACGCCAGCTAAGGGAAACAGAACAAGAAAAAGTGTGCAGTGATGGATCATCCTAGCTCGAGGGGGCGTCATCCGACATGATGCCCCATTCAGATCACGTTGCATCCATTTGTATCATCAACGAGCCTGAGAACGGTTTCACATCACCCCTTCCAAAAACAGGTTCCCTTTCTCGGACGCTAGCAACCTTAGAGAGAAGGCGTCCAGGGTTACCGTCTTTAGCGGATTCCTGTTCGCTGAAGTCTTCCTAAAAACATGGGCGATCCCGATCAATGATGGATAAACACCCCTGAATCATCTCGCAAAAACCTTGTCAGAGAGCTCTCGAAGGCAATATTCATCAAGTAATAACTTCGCCATGAACGACGTCTCAGTTAGTGTTAGGCTAACGAAATGGTGGGTCATGGCCGACACAACTCGTTCTCGGCAAAACCCTTGCTGAGCAGTGCAAAACCTGCAACATCACACCATCTTCCTATGCGCATGAAAATCAGTCAGTTCGTTGTCATCGCGGTTTCCATTTTCCTTCTGCTCGTCGGTGGGACAGCCTGGGTGGGTGCGGAGAGGCTGGGCGCACAGCACGAAATCACTCTGGCCAAGTTGGAGAAGACCGATTCCACCCAGTGGGTGGCCGCGCTGGACGCGGTTCATCGGCCGTTAGCAGAGTCGAGTGTGGCCGCGCTGCTGACGATGACCACCACGCTGGGAAAGGCTCTCTGGGTCATTAAGAGTCTCGGCGCCTGCCTGACGGTGAGCGCACTCTGCCTGCTCGTTCTGGGGCTGAAGGCACGACGTCAGATCGGCGATGCTCATTTGGCGACGAGAGGTCAGTAGCACAAAGGAACTGACATCACCGCAGTGAATCCTTTGAATCAGCCAAGCACCTGTGAAGGGTTGGTGTCTTTACCTGGATGACCGCTGGGAGGCACCGCGTCCTCCAATGGAGGGTTAGCGACGCTTACGCCTACGCAGTCCTGGCGCGCGACATGCGGGCGCGATTTGATGACTTCGACGAAGGCAAATTTGGTGGCGTCTGTGTGCGCTGCCCGTGGCATGCCCTGCAAGTGTCCTTGTTTGCCGGCGGTTGGATCTTCGATGAGACCAACCGCGCGCATTGTCCGCTAAGTTTTCTCGATTCCCTGGTAGAGACCGAGGCCAAAGAGACGATTCCGCTTCGCTGGCCTGCGCCTGGTTCAAACTCGGTGAGGTAATGGCTAGCGTTATTCATGACAAGAGGGGAGCGTGACGCCTTGAGCCCAAGCATGCAACGAACTGCACAAGTGATTGTGCTGGATTGGAATAAATGCTAGCGCATTTGCAAGTGATTGACGTGTGCGGGATTATTTGTATCCATTGATCACAGCGGCACTTTTCGGGCACGCTTTCGGGTCGCTTTTGTGCTGTCTTTTCACTTTGTCATAAGGACATCAGAACATGAAATCCGGTTGGTTATGAAGTTTAAGTCCGGTTTGCCCTCCATTCATTTTGATCGATCCCCAAGCCATTTTTGAGATGCGGCGCAACGGACAGGGCAGGCTTGAATCCATGGCCTTCACGGCGCCACGCAAAGTCCATGTGGTGGGCTTAGCGGGTGTTGCGATGTCTGGCTTAGCCGCGGCTTTGCACCGAAGCGGTTGGCGCGTCACGGGCAGCGATAATCGTGTCTATGGGCGCGGCGCGGCGGCGCTAGCTGAGGCGGGCTTGACCTGCTTTTCACCTTGTGCTGCGGCGAATCTGCCGGCTGACACGGACTTGGTCCTGGCTGGTGCCACGCACGGATTGGACAATCCGGAATTGGTCGAGGCGCGCGAGCGGGGCCTTCCGGTGATGACCTTTCCTGAGTTCCTCAGCCTTTGGTTTGGTGTGGACGCTCAGGTGTTACTGGTGGCTGGCACCAATGGCAAGACCAGCACCACGGCCATGTTGATTCACGCGTTGCATCAGATGGGTGAGCGGCCTTCCTATTTGCTCGGCGGCCAACTGCTCGGCCTGCAAGAGTCCGTATTTCTAGCGAACCGCAATGTGGCTGTTCTGGAAGCGGATGAAAGCCGCTGCGCTGCCTGGTGGTCTGAGCCGAAGTTCCTGCAATTGCCTGTCACCTCGCTGGTGCTGACCAGTTTGGCGTTTGATCATCCAGAAACGTTCGCAGATGAGGCGTCCTACTTTGAGGCGTATCGCAAGTTGCTGCTCCGTTTGCCTGCCGATGGGTTTGTGGTGGTGCATGAGGAGGACTGGCGCAAATTGCAACCTGTCACGACTCAGGCGGAGGTATTCACCCTCGGCACCAGTGCTGGTAGCCACCGTTTGGAACTGCCTGAGCCAGGGGTTTTCAGGTTGGATGGTGTGGCTCATGTCAGTGCCGCGCCAGGTCGCCATCAAGCGCGCAACACCGCCCTGGCCTGCGCGGCCCTGAGCCACTGGCGGGGGCATGAGCTGCCGGCCTCGTGTTGGCCCTCCTTTCCTGGTGTGCTGGGTCGTTGCCAACGTCTCTGTCTTCAACCCATCCCGGTCTATTGGGACATCGGATACCATCCCGAAGCCATCCGCGCCACGGTCGCCAGTCTCAAATCAAGGCATCCGGCGCACCGCATCCGTGTGATCTTGCGGCCGCGCTTGCTCGGTGAACCGGGCAGTTGGATTGAAAACCAATTGCCTGCCGCTCTTGCGGAAGCGGATTGGGTCGATTCCTTTCCTGAGGAACAACCGCGTGGCAGTCCTGATTTGAAGCCTGAACAGTGGCGCATCCTGCCCATCTTGCAGCTGGTTCGGGACCGGGGCAGCGTGGCGCGCCTCTGCTCCAGCATCGCCAGTCTGCGCGAAACGTTGGCGGCCACCCTGGCGCCGGACATGGTGCTGCTATTTGCGCTTTCCGAGCAGCATCACGCTGTTTGGGAGGGGATCCTGCCGGAGTTGCAGAATTGGCTGGAGGCACGGAACGCTCCCTGATCATGCGCTTGCTCTGGACTAACCACGCGTTGGACCGCCCTGCGGGTACGGAAATGGTGACCTGTGATTTGGTGCGCGCCTTGACGGCACGGGGGCATGAGATTGACGTGTTCACCTCCCATCCAGGTGGTCTGGCTGAGGCCTTGCGGTCGGAAGGCATCAAAGTCGTCGCCAGCCTGAAGGAATGCGGCGGTGGGTATGATTTGATTCATGGTCAGC
>JBIIUD010000074.1:0-8069 GCA_044340175.1 Verrucomicrobiaceae bacterium | reverse complement strand
TCCGAAGGCCAAAGTCCTCGCTGACACCCTCGACGCCGCCAACGGCAAGTTCCTCGAGTTCGACCGCAGCCCCGGCCGCAAACTCGGCACCATCGACAACCGCGGCAGCCACTTCTACCTCTGCCTCTACTGGGCCCAAGCCCTCGCCGCCCAAACCGCCGACGCCGACCTCGCCGCCACCTTCAAACCCATCGCCGAAGCCCTCACCACCAACGAGAGCAAGATCGTCGCCGAACTCCTCGCCGTCCAAGGCCAGAAAGCCGACGTCGGTGGCTACTACAAACCCGACAACGCCAAAGCCGATGCCGCGCTCCGCCCGAGCGCGACGCTGAATGGCATCTTGGCGGGGGTGTAACTCCCGACAATTCGTTTGTACCCATACCCGCCATCGGCAGGACCAACTTGGTTTCTGCATAGCCTTTAGCGTTCGCTTGCTTCGGCAGCATCAAGCTCAAGTGCATTGCGAGATGATGCTGATGCAGTAGCAACTGTCGCAGGCAAAATGATAGAGGTAACCACTTCCGTTATTGACCATCATTTCTGCCGGGAAATCACGTGTGCTGCCGAGAGCCCCGTAAAACGACATCTTCTCATGGCATTTCGGACAATAAGGCTGTTCGGGAAACTGGACCCAGTCAGGATACCCACCGACTTGCGGAGGATCGCCCACTTGTTCGTCGTGGGGAACCTCATCGCGACTGCTAGCCGGAGGTAGCCAGCGGAGAGACACCCATTTCTTCGGAAGAACGGTTGCCACGGCATTTTTCAAGTAAGGTATTCCAAACCGTTTGGGGTTAAGCTCATGCGCAACCCATTCGATTCTTCGACCTGACCAATGGACTACGAAGTCATTTCTTCCGAGCTGCATGCCGCACTCCTGACAGGAGAAGAAGGGAAGTTTTGACCAAGATGGAAATGCGCTCGCCAGTGTAGGTTCGGCAGCTGGTTCGATCACAAAAAACTGCGTCACTGCAAGTCCACATCCTACGCACTTCGGCATCAAGAAGTAGTCGCCACCAAACCAGTGTGGCGTTTCCTGTTCTGTCGGGCAGGGACGAGCACCCCTTGCTGCAAGCCAGTTGGCTTCGTTCTCTTGGTCGGCGGTGGAAGACCTGGATTGTCCGTAGTAGCTGCTCAGCTCGTTCAACCGAGTCCTCAGGTTGGGAATCAATACTGCTGCACGCCTCAGAAAGGAATCTGAAACGGTGGCTCCGGCTTTTGCAAAAACTTCGAGGCTGTCAGCCACTTCAGAGGGATTAGCCGACTCGAGCATGGCTTTTACAAGCCAAAGAATTGACGAGTTTGGATATCTGGTCAGGGCGGCGATCATCTCCGCTCGGGCCTGATCTTCGCCGTTGGTTTGGCGGCAGGCGAGTATGGCAAAGGCCTCTGTGGTCGGACTTGATTCGTTGGCTCTGCGAATGCGATCGCATATCCCCTTTAGCCTTTCGTATTCACCGCTGTCGACCAACAGCTCTGCAATCGTGGTTATATCGGCCGCATGTGGATCATCGCCCTCTGCTTGGTCGTGGTAGCGAGTGAGTGCGGCAACGGCCACATCCAGTCTCTTTTCATTCGCCGCCCACCGCCCAAGCCACCGCAGAGACCGAGGATCAACAGCAGAGAGAGCTTCTTCTACAGGCCGCCCAAGTGCGTCCTGCATGTCCAACCAAAGCCTCCACCATTGTCCGCTGTTACCATGATAAGCAGCTGTCTCAGCAGCGTGTTTAACAGCAAGTTCCAAATCGTCTGAGGCCAAAACTTGAAGCGTTTCGTCCTGTGTACGCAGGCCAAGTTCTCGGATGGCCGTCTTGATGTACGCAGGTATTCTCATGGCCACAAACGTAGCTTTCACCCTTCAATGCACAATCCTTTCATGTTGTAACCAAGTGGTCGCTTGACTCACAACTTGACTTATGGCTGACTTATCGTCATGGCCTACGAACCGCAATTCACCATCAGCGCCCGCCTGCTTTCGTTGGTGGAGGAGATCGCGGTCTTGCGGGAGCGCATCCAAGGGGCGGCGGTGTCCGTGTCGTGGATTCCGGCCTTGCAGAAAGACACGCGGACCCGCAACGGCCATGCCTCCACGGCGATCGAGGGCAATCCGCTGACCCTGGAGCAGGTGCGGGCGCTTGAGGAAGGCCGCGAGCTGGCGGCGGCGGACCGGCGGTCGAGCCGCGAGGTGCTGAACTACTTCGCCGGGCTGCGCTATGTCGAAAAGAATGCCCGGAAGAAGAAAATCCGGCATGAGGACCTCTTTGAGCTGCATCGCCTGCTGGCCGACAGCGTCATGGATCAGGGCGAGGCCGGTCGCTACCGCTCCATCGCTGTGCGAGTAGGGCGTCATTTTCCGCCTCCGGCGGCGGATGTCTCCGGACTGATGTTTGAACTGCTCGACTGGTGGAACACCAAGGCCACCGGGCTGTCCCCGGTGCTCAGCTCGGCGATTTTGCACTACCAGTTCGAGCACATCCATCCCTTCGCCGATGGCAACGGACGCACGGGCCGTGCGCTAGGTCTGTGGGAGCTTTATCGGCGCGGCTTTGACAGCCATCACATCTTCAGCGTGGACGAATATTTCTGGGAAGACCGCCCGGGCTACTACCGCGCTCTCGATGCGGTGCGGCTGGCCGGAGAGGACCTCTCCGGCTGGTTGGAATACTGTGCCATCGGCCTGCGACAGACGCTGGAGCGCACCTGGCTGCGGGTGCAAAGCATCAGTAGCCAATCACATGGAAAGCTGGTGCTACGTCCTCGACAGGAGCAACTGCTCAAACTCCTCGCTGACCATGGCAGCATGGCTCCTTCGGAACTGTGGAGAGCTCTCAGTGCGTCCAGGCAAGGAGCCATGGACCTGCTGCGGCCACTGCTCGAAGCCGGGTTGGTCGAGAAGATCGGGGGAAAGAAGACAGGCCGCTATTCGCTGAAGAAGTAGAAGCCGACTCGTCATTAAACCGTCAATAAGCTGCCAGCCCTGCTTGACCCATTGTGCCAATTACCGCGTCGCGGAGAAATCGACGGGCTTCATGTAGATGCTGCGGACACCTTTGGGCTGGGGCAGCGTCAATGAACCGCCGTTTTTCTCTTCGGAAGCGGCTTTCACGGCGATCCAGTCGGGGTCGGCTCGAAAGTCGGTGAAGGATTTCAGCCCGGCTTCCTCGCTTTGGTGAGCGAGCACGTAGAGGAGCTTGGAACCGGCGCCTTTGTCGGCATCGGTGGGCTCCCAGTAGCCGAGGTGCTCCATGCCGTGTTTGCTGAAGAGCTTGACGGTGTGGTTGCGGAACCGCTCATGCAGGGGGGCAACTTTACCCTCCGGGGTTTCATAAATGCGCAGCTCGAAGGTGCGCTCGGGGTCTTTGGCGGCGACCACGATCTCGGGCGAGTAGTCGGTGGTCGTCATGAAGATGGACTGCGGGGGTTCGGCCAGGATTTTGCCGTTTTTCTCACTGGCCTTGAGGGCAGCCTGCCATTCGGGGTCTTTGCCAAAGGCGGCGAAGGAGGCTTTGGCGGCGTCCCGGCTGGCGTGCTTCAGGACATAGATGAGGGTGGTGTCCGCGCCGTCCTCTTTTTTGATGGGCACCCAGTAACCGATGTTGGTGATGCCGTACTTTTCAAAGAGCTTCACGGTGTGGTCGCGAAAGCGCTTCATGAGGTCCGGCAGCTTGCCTTCGTTGCAGACGTAAATGCGCAGCTCATAGACAGGGCTGTCCGCAGCGACTACGGGGGTCACGATGCAAGCAAGGACAGCGATGAGAAGGAGGCGAACGCGGTTCATGGTGAGTTGAGCTTAGGCGGCGAGCTTCAAATCAGGCTGTTTTTCGATGGCCTGCGTGATGCCGGTGAAGCCGCCTTCTTTCTGCATCTGGAACATGTGCAGGTAGAGGGCCACTTTTTTAGCGGGGTAATCGGCGAGCAGGGCGGTGATGCCGGCGGTAGCGGTCTCTTCGGTGATGTCGTCCGGCAGTTCTTCGACCTCGCCCTCGCCATTGTGGGCGATGCCTGCGGCATCGAGGAAAGTGACGAGCATCTGGGGCTGACCTTTGAGCAGCCAGATTTGGAGGATTTGGGCGGTGACTTCTTCGTTGGTGCGCAGGGTCATCTGCCCGAGCAGCCAGGCGGCCTGCTCAGCTTTGCTTTTGCTCTGCACATAGACAGGGCGGAGCTTGCGGGCGGCGGCGAGGTTTTGGATGACGGCGCGGTAGGCGGGGCGCTGCTCGGTCTGGAGGTAGCCGATGATCTCGTTTTGCAGTTCGGTGCCGATGGCTTGGAGCAGTTGGATGGCGGTCATTACGCGGGACAAAGGAGGGGGGATGGATTTGAAGGAAGGACTGGCCCCGTATCACCGCCTTCGCCCGCCCGCAAGGGGATTCCCTGGCGGTGGCCAGCGACTGGGAGCGGATTCCACTCGAGTTCCCGCTCAAAGGGAAACATGGGCCGACGGCGATGATGGAAGGGGAGCTGGGTCATGTCCGCACAGGTGACGCCGGGGGTGTTCACCTTGATGACGCGATCCACCACCGGCCCGTAGGCGGCGAGCGGGGCGATGACACCTTTGGCCACGAGGACGCGGAAGGCTTTGGGATCGAGCCCGCAACTGTGAAGCTGCTCTAGGCTAAAGGGAGGTACACGGCGGCTCGTGAGCATGACGGTGACGCCGCGCTCGGTCTGCACCACGGCGGTGCGGCCCTGATCAAAGTCCAAAAAGCCGCCATGTCGGGCTGCAGTTTCTTTGAATTTGCCCTCATGCAGGCTGAGCACACGGCATTCGGTGGTCAAAGGGTCGCCATGCAGACCATCGCGCACACCGCCGAGGCTGAGCGTCACCGTGGCCCCGAGGCCGGCGGCGTCCGCTTTCTGCACAGAGCCAGGATCAAAGAGGCAAACGAAGGCGGGGGCGATGCCGTGCGTGTGCAGCTTCTCAAGCAAAAGGGTGCCGTGTCCGGGAGCGCCGCCACCGATGTTGTCTCCCATGTCCAGAAGCAACACGCGATCCTGGCTCAGCGCCAGATCTTTCACCGCCTGATGAGGCGGGATGAAGACGGGCTCAAACTGCTCCCGGCGACCCCACATGTCTTCGCCGAGACCACGGGCGAGGCGGGCGGCCAGGGCGGGGTTGCCATCCGTCACCACCAGCACGGCGGAGCCCATTTCAGCGACGTCCGAGTAGGGAAAGCCTAGCAGGAAGCTGTGCGAAAGCACCGCTGGCTCTGAGTCCAGAATTGAGGCCCATTGATAAAGATCCAACAACGGCGATTCCCCGGTATTTTGCAGCTGGATGTTGATGGCCAAGGGCGGAAACACGGCGGCTTGGGTCGGTTTGACCTCGCCACGCAGGGTTCGAGCCATGAGCCGGGCGGCGCGCCTGCCAGTTTCTCGCTGGTCGAGGTGAGGATTCGTTTGGTAGGCGAGAATGGCATCCGTGGCCTGCACCATGGCGGCGGACAGGTTCGCGTGCGGGTCCAGCGTGGCGATGAGCGGCTTTTTCGACCCGATGGCCTCCCTCACTCGAGTCAGCCACCAGCCATCGGCATCTGGATGATTCTCGGCGACTGTGGCCCCATGGGGAGCGGCCAAAACACCATCGACCGGGCCAGCGGCTTCCAGAGCGGTGAGCATTTCTTCCACTAGGGCATCAAACGTCTCGGCGGTGATCACGCCAAACGGGTAGGCACGCGCCGCAAAGACGGGCACTGCCTCAATGCCTTCATCTGCTAGCGCCTCGAAAAAACCACCGACCTCGTGCTCCGCCTTGGCCAGACGCGCCTGCACCTCCGGTCCTACCGCGATTAGATCCTCCTCAAAATGCCGGCGCGTGGTGACCCCGTCGATGAAGGTGTTCGACTCCTGGAGCAAAGCGATGATGGCGACGCGCATGACGGGTGAGCTAAAGGATGCCAAATTTCTCGAAGACTGCGGTGGCAGCCATGCCAGAGCGGATGGCGTCACGCACTTCATTTTCCGCATGCACCTTGTCCCATGCGGCTTGCAAAACAGACGCCTCCACTTCCTGCGGCACCACCACCACCCCATCTTCATCCGCGAAAAGGATGTCACCGCTGCGGATGGTCACCCCCCCGATCTCCACCGGCTCATCTTTGGTCACCACCCGCTGGCGGTGCAGGCTGTCATAGGGACACACGCCACTGGCAAAGACGGGGAACTGCATTTCCCGCATCGGAGCCACATCCCGCACCGCGCCATGCACCAGAGCGCCTGCGCAGCCGCGATTGCGTGCGGCGGTGGAAAGCAGCTCTCCCCAGATGCCCGAGCGCATGGACCCTCCCGCTGCGGCGATGAGCACCTCATCCTGCTGAAGCCCATCCACCGCCTCCAACTCCAGCTTGTAGGGTTCAGGATCTTGGAAATCGATGTCCTCCCAGAGCGTCGTCCGGCAGCGGCCCATCATTTTCGCCACCCCAGTCATAGGCGGTAGCGCCACGGCCAGACACTGACTGCGGAAGCCCGCGGCATCGAGCGCATCAGAGATCACGGCGCTGTAAAGTTGAGTCCGGAGAGTGGCGAAAGATTGGGGCAAAGACATGATGGAAAGCAGGAGGAGAAGGCGGGTGACCGCAATAAGGACATCTCTTTAACGCACCCAACCTAGGCGTTCTTTGACAGGCAATGCACTGCGGGCGTTTTACCTTGGAAATGACGTCTATCCTTCGTTCTTCTTGGAGCGGTTCGGAGCGACTGGGGCGGGACGCCAGTCACCGGGCTTCGGCACCGCCACATTGAGCTGGCGGATGCCGGGACGGGTGAATTCGATCTGCCGCTTCCGAAACAACGCGCCAGTTGCTTGTTTGAAGGCTTTTTTGCTGACCCCAAAGGCTTCTCGGATTTGCTCCGGTGGGCTTTCATCATCAAAGGGCAAGGCACCACCTGCCTCTTTGAGCCGCGCCAGAATCTGGTCGGTCAACGGTGCCACCCGCTGGTAGCCGGAGGCGTCCAGGCTGAGGTCGATCTTGCTGCCCGGACGCACGGCTGCGACGTAGCCCTCGATCGCCTGCCCGGGTGTCAACGGTGCGGACTGCGGTGGGCGGTGCAGCAGGCCCATGTGCGCGCCCTCCACCAGCGCATTGTAACCGAGGGGCGTCTGCCGGGTGATGATGAGCTTCACTTTTTGGCCGACTTTGTAGGTCGGTGGGCGCTTTTCCAGATGGCGGTTCAAGCGCGCACTGGCCACGATGCGGTCCGATTTGGGGTCCACCATCAGATAAACCACCACCGAGTCCCCCACCTGCAGCGGCTCCTCCTGCTCACGAAACGGCAGCAGCAGATCCTTCGGCAGACCCCAATCCAAAAATGCCCCGACATTGCGGTTCACGCTGACGACCCGCAAAGTCGCAAACTCACCCACTTGAGCTAAAGGACGCTCGGTGGTGGCGATGATGCGATCCTCCGAGTCACGATAAATGAACACCTCCAGCCTGTCACCAAGCTGTGTCCCAGAGGGAATGTAGCGGGTCGGAATCAAGATCTCCCCGTGTTCTTCGCCATCCAGGTAGGCACCGTGCGCGGTGCCGTGGGAGACGGTGAGGGTGTTGATGCGTCCGAGTTTTGCCATGAGCTCAACCTGCCGCCTTTTTCCACTTTGGCACCTGGATCATCGCTGTTTTCAGTTCAAAGAAGGAAAATTTGTCTTGGCGTCGTATTCAACTTCCTGTTTTCTAACCCTTCGTCTTATGAGCCAACCCCGCCCCACCCGTCGTTCTTTCATCGCCACCGCCGCCGCTGGTGCCGCCGCCCCATTCATCCTGCCCGGCCGCATTTGGTCCGCTGACACGGCACCGACCAGCCGCATCCGCATGGGTTTCATTGGCATGGGCAAACAAATGGGCGGCCTGCTCAACCGCTTTTTGCAGTATCCTGAGGTCGAAGTCGTCGCCGTTTGCGACGTCTATGCCATGCGCCGCGATCTGTACAAGGACAAGGTGGATGCGCACTACGCCAAGAATGGTGGCACCGGCAAACCCTGTGCTTCTGTGAATGACTTCCGTGAGATCACTGAGCGCGACGACATCGACGCCGTCTGCATTGCCACTCCGGACCACTGGCATGCGGTC
>JBIIUD010000073.1:0-8074 GCA_044340175.1 Verrucomicrobiaceae bacterium | reverse complement strand
CGTTCAGCACGAGTTTTTTCATCAATACACCGCCGACGAACACACCCTGCGCACCATCGACATGCTCGACGGTCTCAGTGGTGAGCCGAATCAGGAACTCGCCTTTTATCAGAAACTCTGGCGTGGCATCGACGAGCCTTGGATTCTCTACTTGGCCCTGCTCATGCATGACACCGGGCGCGCGGCCAACCGCAAAACCCACGATGACGAAAGTGTCATCCTCGCCAATGCCGTCTGCCGCCGCTTTGTCATCAAAGGTGCGCAGCGGCAGCTTCTCATCTTCCTGGTGGACAACCACCTGCTCATGTATCGCACCGCCACCAGCAAGAACCTGGAGGACCCGCGCGTGGTCGAGGAATTCGCCAGCATCATCCGCACCCAGGCCAACCTGGATACCCTGCTCATCATGACCTATGCGGACTCCAAGGGCACTTCCGCTCAGAGCTGGTCCGGCTACAAAGAGGCCTCCATCCGCCGACTTTACCATCTCACCACAGAGTTCTTGAATGCTCCGGCAGATTTCATGGAACGTGCCGCCGCGCCAGTGCATGAACTCAAAGAAACCGTCATCAAAAAACTCGGCGCCGGTTGGTCAGAGGAACTGAACGCCCATTTTGCTGGCATGCCGCCCGCTTACTTCAACTTCCTCTCCCCAGAGATCGTCATCGCCCACCTGCGGCAGTTCCGCGCCTTTTTTGTCCACCTCGTCGAGGAAACTTCCTCCATCGGTCTTCTACCCCTCATCACCTGGAAAGACCTGCCAGAGCAGGGCTGCTCCGAAGTCACCCTCACCTGCTGGGACCGCCCACAACTCCTTGCCCGCGTCGCCGGCGCCCTTGCCGCCCAGAGCATCAACATCCTCGGCGCGGACCTCTACCGCCGCAGTGACGACCTCGTGCTGGACATCTTCCGCGTCTGCAATACCAACTTCGCTCCCGTCACCTCCAAAAACGCGCGCCAACGTTTCGAGCAGTCGCTCAATGACAGCTTTCTCGACAATCAGTTCGACTTCAGCCAAGCCATCGCTCCACAGAAAAAAGCCTCCCCTGAATTCGAGGCCATGCTCGCGGAGATCCCCCAGCGCATCTTCATCGACACCACCGTCTCTCCCGAAGAAACCATCATCGAATTGCAAGCCGTGGACCGACTCGGCCTACTCTATGATGTGCTCAAAACCATCGGCAACTTCGGCCACAGCGTCACCCACGCCCGCATCAACACAGAAAAAGGCGTCGCGGTGGATGCCATTTACATCCGTGATGCGCACGGCCAAAAGATCACCCTCCCAAAGGATCTGGAAACACTCGCCAAAGCCATCGCCAAAGCGATCCAAGGTGACGTCGCCACCGCCATCCGTTAGAACATTTTAAGCCCGCGATGGATTCCGACATTCCAGGCACTCGAGAGGCTTGGTGAGTCAAGGTCATCACGTGCCTCCAATGTCCGAGTTCGGGTTACATTGCGGAGCTCAACAGTAGCGCCGCCCCCCTCAGAGACACTCCCCACACCACCAAAATCCCTTTGTTCACGAACCGCCCAAACCCCCTCTGAAAAAAAAATCAAAAAGTTTGAGGGATAGCCACGCCTGCGGGGTAGCACCCCATGAAGCCGCTTCAATCCAACCAACCAAAAAAACCCGAAGCGGCCCTTAACAATCCAACCTCAATCCTTAACGAACATGAAAAAAACGCTCCTTACCCTCGCCGCAATCACCCAGACCGCCACCTCCACCTCCTTCGCGGGTGAATCCCGTGGCACTAGCGCACCAGCCGCCCAAAATGGCACCACCCAGGAAGTGCGCTATGTCAGTAACGCCGGACTTCGCAAAGGTGAAACCGTCTCCAAAATCGTCATCACCCGAGATGCCTCCGGCAAGATCATCTCCGTAAAGCGCGGTTAACTCCTGTGTTGACCCCGCCGCCAAATCCCCCCCCCTCCACCTGCCATGAACCCGCCTGAAGATCCTCTCAATGACCTCCTCGCACTTTGGCAGGTGGAGGCCTCTGCTCCTACAGATTTCCAACGCCAAGTCTGGCATCGCATCGCCGCCGATCAGGAAGATCTGCCCTGGACCGCACGCTTTCTCTCCTGGTGGTTTCAACCCCGCCGCCTTCTGCTTTCAGCGGTTTCCGCCATCGCCCTCGGCACGATATTAGGCGTCATCGATGTGGGTTGGCACCAAAAACAAGCCCGCGAAGCCTACTTCAGCGCCATCAATCCTCTCGATGGCCATCACAAACATTCCTTCGCCACTCGCTGACCGTGAAGTCCCCAGCATCGCGCCTCGCGGCGCTCGCCAGTGCTTTCCTCTTGCTCGCTGCCGCAGCTTTTTATCTGACCCGCCAGTCCATGGACTTCGCCCCTGGACAGTCCGGACTGGCCCTTGGCATGTCTTGGCTAAAACGGGAATACCAGCTCGATGACGACACCTTCGCTAAAGTCACCCAGGCCCACCGCCGCTACTTTCGCGAATGCGCTGAGCGTTGCCACGAACTGGATGATCTGAACCGGCACTTTCTCAGCGAACTCCAAGCCGACGCCACCCCCAAGTCAGATCTAGATGCTGTCGAATTACTTCAAGAAAGTCTCTGCCACGACTGCCGCCTCGCCATGATCACCCACGTGCATGAAGTCGCCTCTCTCATGCCACCCGAATCTGGCAACCGCTTCATCGCAGACGTTCAAAGCGTTCTTTACCCAGCGCATTCACGCAAACCCCGCCGCACCCGGTAAGCCCGCCCGACCTCCCCAATGGAGCCGCCCAGCGCCGTCCACGAAGACGAAGATAAATCCAACATGGCCGAGCTCATCGGCGGTCACGATACCGCCATGAACCCCCTCATGCGCCGTTGGCAGGACCGCCTCATCGGCTTCATCATCCGCATGGGCGCAGACCATGCCACGGCCTGCGATCTCGCTCAAGAGACCTTCGTCCGCCTTTATCGTCACCGCACCAGTTACAATTCCCGCCAATCCTTCTCCACCTGGATTTTCACCATCGCAGCTAACCTCGCGCGCAATCACCACCGTTGGAGCACGCGCCACCCTGAAGCCCTCACCGACCCTGCCGAGCTCGCCCAACAAAGCCCTGCCGACACCGCAGCAGACCCTCACCAAAAAATCGCTGCCAAAGAAAAGCTCGCCGCTGTCCAGGCCGCCATCGCCGCCCTGCCAGAAGATCAACGGGAAACACTCATTCTCGCCACTTATGAGCACCTAAGTCACGAGCAGATCGCTGAAATCACGGACACCACCACCAAAGCCGTCGAACTCCGCCTTTACCGCGCCCGCAAAACTCTCCGCGAAACCCTTGCCCACCTCAGCGACTAGAGCATTTTAAGAAAAGAAGTGTCCGTTGATTTGGGAGCGCCGGAGGTGGAGTTGGGCCGTTGGCAGCGCCGGGGCATATGAGTGCATACGTCCCAAGCTGACGACGGCTCAGATCCGCCTCCGCCGCCCCAAAGGAGCGGCTACTGTTTTACTTAAACTGCTCTAAGCTCGAATTCCGCGATTGGCAGCGGACCCTCCATCATCCCCCACGTAGGCGCACTTCCAAAAGTGCGTCCCCTTACCCCTCCCGCTCCGCCATCGCCTCCACAGCAGCTTGCGCAGCCGCTCTCAGACTCTCCGCCGCCGACTCATCCGCCACCAATTTCCCCAAGGCCTTTCGCGCTGCCGGATTCCGGATCCCGGCTACCGCCCGGATCACTTTGTGACTCTCCACCCCCTGGCCATTGGCCTGCCAATGCATCGCCGCCAAAGCCTCCACCGTATCAGGCTGAGCCAAGCGGCTGATCACATCACAAATTTCCCCCACCACTGGACTCCCACGGCCAAAGTCCATGCCCAAAGCCCGCAACAAAACGGGCACCACCTCCGGGTTCGATACCGCCTTCAAATTCCGCGCCAACTTCACCCGCGCCTCCCAGTCCGCCGTCTCGAACACCCCCTGCACCAAAGCCTCTACCGACTCGACCGTATCCGCCTCTGCCAAACCCGCAGCACAGGCGTCCCACTCTTCAAAAGCATGAGACATCTCCCAATCACGAATCAGTTTTGGCACATCTCTCACCTTAGGCTCAGGCTCAGCCACCACCTCTCTCACTGGCCACGTCACCTTCTCCACAACAACCCGCTCAGATCTTTCCAATGGTTCTGTCACAGGTGCTTTCCCCAAGTAAACACTCAGCGCCGCTACCAATCCCAAAGTGATCCCTACCAGCACGAAGAACGGTAGTGCTTTCCTTTTCATCGTCTCATCCCCCAAGCTACACGCCTTACCTTGACATCACCAGCGTGTAGGCCCCCACATCAGTCGTGTCATAGCCTTCCACAGCCACAAAATACGTCCCCGCGATTAGGGTGCGAGTCATGCTGAAATTCAAGTCCGTATCCGAAGTGTCATCCGCACGCGTCACCACCGAACCCGTGGCCGTGAACAGCGTCCCATAGGTGTCCACCAATCCCGTTGTCCGGATCGTCACCGTCGTCGGTGCTGTCAGGGTGAAGGTGAAGAAGTCCAGGTCGGTGCCGGACTGGATGTTTCCTCTCACACTGCTCGGCACCAGGATACGTGTGGCGTCTGCACGCGAATTGCCATGGTCATCTCCCGAGGCTCGTGTCGCCGTCGCCACCAAATTCACTCGGTAGGGGTTCTCATCGGGATCATCACTGGCGACTTCCATTTGCGCCACCAAAGCACCTGCTGACACCGCTGCGCAGGTCACCCGGAATGAGGTTGTTCGGCCTGCAGCCACCGTCGTCGCCGGCAGGGTATCAATGCGGAAACTGCTGGCATTTGGCCCGGAAAAACTGACCGCTCCCCCAGCCAGCGCACCTCTGCCTGTGTTGGCAATCGTCACGGTCCTAGTAACGGCAGCGCCATTGACCCTGACCGCGCCGAAGGAGACTGTCCCGTTCATCGGTATGTTCGTAGCCCCAAGCCGAACAGCAATGTCTCCCACCGCACCCGCCGTCGGCACAAACACCACCGATACCCCGTAACTGCCTACGGTAGTCGTCGATTTACCGGCCACGCGAACAAAGAAAGTCCCCGCGGCGGTCGCCGAGCGCATCATTCGGAAGTTCGGCAGTCCCGCGCCGTTGTCATCCGTCAGCAGCAACGTTCCCACGCTGTTATAGAGAGTGCCCACCACATCCGTGTTTCCCGTTGAGTTAACGATCAGGGTTCCTGGCCCGGAAGTGCCCACCCGGAAGAAATCCAGGTCACCCCCTCTTTCCAAATGACCATCCGCACTGCTATTCACTGCCAGCGCGGTTGCCGTCGTACGTCCGTTGCCGTGATCATCCACTGGCGGCGGATTGACCACATCCTGTCCGATGTGACCCGCGATCCACGACTTGACCGTCAACGTGTTGCCATAGATGCCGTAGGACCCTGCCCGCGCGCAGCCATCGCCATAACTGACCGTACCCGCATGTGTCCAGGCATTGGCAGCATTCCTCACCATCAGCGGTCCCCCGCTGTCACCTTGGCAGGAGTCCGCCCCGCCCGTCGCAAAACCTGCCGCCAAATGAGAGATCCCTAGCCCAGCACCAGCACCTCCCGCCGTGCTCAAACTGACAATCGGCAAATCCACCGATTTCAAGATCGACGAACTCGATCCCCCCTCCGAAGTCGCCCCCCAACCCAGGACCCTCGACGTGATTCCTGGTTCCACCTGTTCCGCGGCCTCCACCAGTGGAAGCACCGCCCGCTCAGTCACTGGCCGAGCCAACTTCAAAAGGCAGAAATCATAAACCAGCGCTCCCTGAGAGGTCTCGCGATAGCTCGGATGCATGATCACCTGAGTCACCCCCACCCGCACACCCTCAGTTGCATTTCTCAGATCCCTTCCTCCAATCCAAACTTCCAACGTGGAAGCCGGCGTCCCCTCCAAACAGTGCGCCGCCGTCAGCACCCACTGCGGAGCCACCAACGCCGCCCCGCAAAACTGACCGGCCGAAGGCTTGGCCCCTTTTTCGATCAACGCCGTCATGTAGGGATAAGCACCCAACGTCGTCGTCCCACCACCCACAATGCGCGCTTGCTGAGCTTGCCCCTGACTCATCCCGAAACCAACTGCCAGCACGAACATGACGATCACTTTCATAAATCAAAAAAGAGTGGCAAAAAACAAACCGACCGATTTTGAACGGAGCACCGATCAACTCGATTCCGGCAAAACGTACTGATAGATTACCGCAACCCTATCCGGTTGACCATCAATTTTTATTGAACTTGATCCGTTCCCAGCGCGCCTAACCGTTAAGCCTGCTTGATCGCCAACGCTAGCTTCTCGATGTCAGCATCCTCATGCAATGCCGACAATGTCACCCGCAAACGAGCCGCCCCCCTCGCCACCGTTGGATAGCGAATCGCCGGGATCCAAAAGCCCTGCTCTCTGAGTCGATCACTGCGCTCAACCGCCACCCGCTCATCGCCGACGGCAACAGGCACGATCGCACTTGAAAAAGTCGCCTCTTCCATCCCGATCAGCCGCTGAAACAGCGCCACCTTCTCACGCAGGCGCGCTCTTTTCTGATCTCCTTCCGTACCTAACATCAATTCCACCGCCACCCGTCCCGCATGCGCCAAGAATGGCGGTGGTGCCGTCGAATAGATAAAACTTCGCGCACGATTGATCAGCCAAGCCATCACTTCCCGCCGACCCGCCACATACCCTCCGCATAAGCCCGCCGCCTTGCTCAGAGTACCCATTTGCAAATCCACCTGCCGCTCCAACCCCAACTCCGCCGCCAATCCACGCCCCTGCGGCCCAATCACCCCAAACGCATGCGCCTCATCCAGCAGCAACCAGGCCCCAAAGCGCTCCTTCAGCTCCACAATCTCCCGCAGCACCGCCCGATCCCCGTCCATGCTAAACACCGACTCAGTCACCACCAGCACCCGCCCCTTTGCCGTCGCCAAAAGCCGCTCCAACTTCTCCAGATGATTGTGCGGAAACACCCGCATCGTCGCTCCACTCAACTTAGCCGCATCCACAAGGCAGGCATGACTGAGCTTGTCTAAAATCACCGTATCCCCCGGCCCCACCAACGCCGGGATCACCCCCATCGGCACCGCAAAACCACTGCTAAAAGCCAGCGCCGCCTCTGCTCCCTTGGCCGCTGCCAGCGTCTCTTCCAAGGCCTCATGTGGCGCAAACGTGCCGCACACCAAACGCGACGCTCCCGCTCCCGCTCCCCATTTCTCCAGCCCTTCATGCACCGCCGCCACCACTTCCGCTGCCTGTGCCATTCCCAGATAATCATTGGAGGCAAACCCCTCTAGCTCCGCGCCCGCTACCCGCATCCGCCCCCAATCCCGCGCATCAATCCGCCGCAACTCCCGCCACAATCCACGCTCTTGCAGCGCCGCCGACTCGATCGATAGCGATTCCCACCCTCGCCCTGCCGCCACCTCGCTCACGGATTGTCCTTCAGTTTTCGTTCCACAATCTCGTCTTTTTCCACCCCCAACTTCACCGCCTGATCATAATGCCGCCGCCCCAATTCCACCGCCGGTGGCTTTTGATCCAGATACGTCAAAGCCAAATTGAAGTGCGCGATTCCATAGTCAGGCTTCAGCTTGATCGCCTTCTCGAACTCGGATTGAGCCGTCGCCGCCCAACCAAACTTATTCGCCACAATCGCCAAATAATTGTGCGCCCGCGCGTCCCCCGGATCTTCATGCACCGCCCGCGCCAGCGCAGAAAGAGCGAGGTACATGTCCCCGCGCTCCGAATAGGCCAACCCCAATGCTGTCCAACTCTGCACCAAACTCGCATTGTACTTGACCGATTGTTCGAAGGCCTTCACCGCCGCATTCACATCACCCGCCTGCTGTTCCACCGCCCCCAGGTTTGCCCACGCCAACGCATTTTCCGGCTCCACCTTCAACATCTCCCCATAAGCCTCCCGCGCCGTCTTCCAATCCCTCTTGGTAAATGCGGAAGCCGCCTTCTGCGCCAGCGCATTGGTGTCCTGCGGCAGCAGTCCCGCTTTGATCGGATCCAAGACCCCCACTTTAGGCACCTCCTGCTGCGCCCGCAGCGCCCCCCCCACAGTTCCT
>JBIIUD010000072.1:0-8240 GCA_044340175.1 Verrucomicrobiaceae bacterium | reverse complement strand
CAGGAGGCGTCTTTACGTTCGCACGTCTCGTTTATGGAGCCTACGTCGCCGAAACACTTCTGCCCTCGGGTGTCTCACCTGTGAATGACATGGCGGGTGCCGCAGACGATGGCCAGATCGGCTTTGAACTCTTCTCTCCCAATTACCCGAATCTGCTCTTTCTCAATCAGGGCATCGCTCTCAGTTCCGCCGCTGGCAGCGTGCGCAATGATCTGGACGGAGACCCCTCAGATACCGACCCCCCCCTGCCAAACGTGCCTGTCCAGCTTTTCACCGACCCGAATGCTGACGGTAACCCTGCGGACGGCTTGCTTATCGCCTCCACCGTCACCAATGCCCAAGGCAACTACCAATTCAGCGGTTTAGCCGCGCGCGACTACGTGCTCCAAGTCACCAACGTACTTGGCGCCACGAGCACCTATGATGCTGAAGGCTCGCTCACCGACAATCGCATCCGCCTTCCGCTCAACGGCACCGCCGTTACAGGTCGTGACTTCCTCAATACCGGGGCCATCCTTGCCTCCATTTCAGGCTTTGTCTTTAATGAGGGTCCAGCCAACACAGGTGGCTTCAGTGGTGATGATCTGCCCCTACCTGGGGTCTTCATTCGTCTTTACGCCGACGCCAACAATAATGGTATCGCTGACCTCACCGATCCACTCATCACCACCACCGCCACGCTTCGCAATGGCTCCTACACCCTCCAGGGCTTGCCCGCAGGCAATTACGTCATCGTTGAACTCGACCCGCCCGGCACTTCCAGCTTGGCGGATTCGCAAGGCAATCCTACCGACAGCACCATCGCCGTCACGCTTGCTGGCACTCCCGTCACAGGGCGGAATTTCCTCAATTCTGGAGCCTCCTTTTCCAGCATCATCGGTCATGTCCGCGACGACTTCGATAGCGACGGTAATCTCACTGATCCCGACAAACCCATTCCTGGCGTTACCATTCAGCTTTACATCGACCTGTATTCCGACGGACTCCTCACCCATGAGGACATTTTCCTTGAGGAAGCCGTCACCAACACTGCCGGCCAATTCGTCTTCTCAAATCTGCCCGGGGGCAGTTATTTGCTGCGTGAAATTGATCCTCGTGGAGCCATCAGCACGGGGGACTCTCAAGGCCCCAACGATAACCTCGTCGGCATCCAAATCACCAATGCCAATAACACCAGCGCCGTTTTCCTGAATGCCTATGACCCCACAGGTTATCTCTATGATGCGGTCACGGGCGAAATCCTTTCCGGAGGATCCGTTTCCGTGTCAGGCCCAGGTGCGGTAACCCTTGTCATGAACGGCACCAGTGGCCAATACACATTTGCCACTCATGGCACCCCCGGCACCTACACCATCAGCTTCACCGCCCCTCCTGGCTACATCCCCGCTCCCTTACGCCCAGCTCAACCCACCGCTTTGGACCCTACAGGCTTGGCCAACCCTGCCGCTATCGGTGCCGGAGAAAACCCCACCGCCGTCGGCTTCCTCACCCAAGCAAACGCCCTCTCCAATCCCTTCCACCTTCAGATCACCCTAGCTCCAGGTGACCCGCTGGTCATCAATAATAACCTCCCCTTTGTCCGGGTGGATGCCCCCTCCTTCGCCTATTGGAGCGATTCCAGAGCGGGCACCGGTGGCTCACCCTCTTC
The DNA here is from genome assembly GCA_044340175.1 of Verrucomicrobiaceae bacterium. Taxonomy (GTDB): domain Bacteria; phylum Verrucomicrobiota; class Verrucomicrobiia; order Verrucomicrobiales; family Verrucomicrobiaceae; genus JAGRPD01. The sequence goes on along the minus strand of JBIIUD010000072.1, from coordinate 6,592 downwards.
CAACTTGGATGGTGACTCTACCCCTGACCTTTTGGAATACGCTTTTCAAACTGATCCCACTCATGGACTCGTCACTAGCCCGCGCTATCAGGTGCTGCACCATGCTGGCACCGGACGCTTCCGCGCAAGCTACACCCTCCGTGAACAGGGGCATGCTGATATCAGTGTTAGAGTTCAAGTTTTGCAAAACCTCTCGGCCTCACCCGCGAGCTGGATCAATGCCACCGCCCTACCCACGTCAGCCTCAAACGGTAACGGCAGCCGAACCCTCACCCTCGCCGATCTCGAGGCAGAACCCGGCTTCTCAGGCTTAGAATTCGGCTTCGTTCGTTTCCTCGTCTCTCTCGACGCCGATTTGAATGGCACACCCGAAGCCACTGCAGCCACCCCTGTCATGGGCTGGCAACGTCGCGCCCTACCAGCAGCCAGCACCTCCAGCTGGAGCGCCGCTTTGATCTCTGCTCCCGCCACCGAACTCTCAGGCAGAATCACGGCCGTCTCCGGAGCATCGCTGGATCTATCAGAAGCTCTTTCAGGGCAGGGCAATTTCCAAGCATCTAGCTTTCCCAATAGTTATGTCGAAATCCTCGACGGTCCTCATGCGGGACATCGTCTCCTCGTGACCAGCACAGGCTCTTCAGGTACCCTGGCGGGCATCAATCTCTCCGCCTCTCTGACTACACTGAGCAGCCTGCCCAGCACTCTCAAGGGGAGCCGCTTCATCATCCGCCCAGCTCTAACCCTGAGCGCGGCCTTCCCTCCCGCAGGATTCACCGCCGCACTCGGCCCGACCACGGCTGATCGGGTCATGGTTTTTGACAACCCCACCCAAAGCTACACCACCTACTGGCTGTTCACTGGTGGCGGCAACCCCTTTTGGGTACGGGAAGGTGATGGTACTCTGGCCAATCGCAATAGCGTCGTTCTTAACCCCGAGATCGGCACATTGGTTCAGCGCCGCGGTTCGGCACTCACCCGAACGATGACAGGATTTGTGCGCGCCAATCCGTTCGCCCTTCGTCTTGCCAACCGACAAAACCTGATCGGAACCCCATGGCCACTCGCCCAATCACCCGCCTCCCGGAACATGACGACCGTCAACGGACTCAGCGGTAGCAATCAGGCCACCACTGCAGACGCCCTTTCCGTTTGGGCTTCCGATCTCACCCCGGGCGCTCCAAGCTTCGCTTCCTACTTCCTCTTTAGAGTCGGCTCCACCGAACGCTGGGTGCTGCAAGGTGATGGCTCGCTGCAAGACCGCAGGAATGATCTTCTCTTCCGGGCCGGCCGTGCAGCGTTCTGGAAGTCCATCAATGGACAACCTAACTTCGTGCTAGCCACCCCGTGGACGCCTTGAACCGAATCTCAAACAGCCGCTAGCCTGGATTATTCATGAACTTCGTTGCGAAAATCCTGGAAAGCCTGTGGCTGCTAGGAGAGCGCAGGCTTTGAAAGGCGGAGTGCATGGGTCAATGCTCGGTGCCTTTCAAACCAAGCCCAACACCGCAGACTCGGGCTTTTCAGCGTTTGCAGTAGATGGCTCATGAATCCTTCAGGCTAGGCACCCAGCCCTTCCGTCATCAGAGGCATCCCAGCAGATGCATCCGGCCCCCTTCCCTGCCAACCATTCTCCTGTTTGCATCCGCCCGTATTCTGGCCACGTTGACGATTTCCAATCATGTCTAGCAGCCTCGGCACTTTATTTCGCATTTCCACTTGGGGTGAATCCCACGGGCCCGGCGTGGGCGTCGTGATCGACGGCTGCCCGCCGCGCGTCCCCCTCTGCGTAGAGGACCTGCAGAAAGAATTGGACCGCCGCCGCCCTGGCCAAAGCAAAATCGTCACCCCACGCAAAGAGGCTGATGAAGCCGAGATCCTCAGCGGCGTCGTGGACGGTCTCACCACCGGCACCCCTATCGGCATCCTCGTCCGCAATACCGACCAGCGTCCCTCCGCCTACACGGAGATGCAAACGGCCTATCGCCCTTCCCACGCCGACTACACCTACGATGCCAAATACGGCATTCGCTCCGTCTCTGGCGGTGGCCGTGCTTCTGCCCGTGAAACCATCGGTCGCGTCGCCGCAGGCGCCATCGCACGCAAAGTCCTCGAACGCGATTTGGCAGGCTACGCATGCATTGCTTACGTGAAGTCGATCCATGATTTGGAGGCGTCGATCAATTCCGACACTGTCACCTCAGATCAAGTGGAATCCAACATCGTACGCACCGCCGACGCCGCCATGGTGGACCCCATGATTGACCTCATCACCCAGATGCGCAGCGAGGGAAACTCCGTCGGTGGTGTCATCGAGTGCGTCGTGCGCGGCGTCCCCGCCGGCCTCGGCGAACCCGTTTTCGACAAACTCGAAGCCGATCTCGCCAAAGCCATGATGAGCCTGCCCGCCACCAAGGGCTTCGAAATCGGCTCCGGCTTTGAGGGCACCCTCATGACCGGGCGGGATCACAATGACGAGTTCTTCATCGAGGACGGCAAAGTCCGCACCCGCACCAATCGCAGTGGAGGCGTCCAGGGAGGCATCAGCAATGGCGAAAACATCGTCTTTCGCGTCGCCTTCAAACCCACCGCCACCATCCTCATCGAGCAGAACACCGTCAACAACGCCGGTGAGGAAACCACCCTCTCCGCCCGTGGTCGCCACGACCCCTGCGTCCTCCCCCGCGCCGTTCCCATGGTCGAAGCCATGGTCCACCTCGTCCTCGCCGATCACTGGCTGCGGCAAAAAGCGATTTCGTTGCCGGTTCCTACCCCGTAGCGGAAAACGTGAGTTTTCCCAGCTCCGAAGGCCAGGCGGCACTTCATTCGCTCACCAGGCTCAACTCGCTACGCGGAGAAGACTGACGTCTTCCGCTACGAGCTTGAGTTCAGACCCTCTTCAACCCACACGCAAAGGGATCGGCTTTACTCAGATGTCAGGTTGCCTTTTACCCTACGATTAACCTATCCCTGAATGTTTGGATCAGAGGCATAACCATCGATAAAGCACAGACAAGAACATGCAGAGCGAGAAGGACAATGCCCCCTGCGGCTCCTATACCAGCAATGCGTACGCTCGGTGAAAATGCGCATATCATAGCTCCCATGCCAACGAGGAATTGAGTACCAAGACCGATCACTTTGAGCTGTCCCCAGGCGAACATCATGCGAGGGAGGGCTGGAATTTTGTCCATTGACCCCAGCATATCCTCAAAGATTCTTTCCACTCTCGGCAGTTGCTGATACGCCATGATGGAAAACAAGAGCAGGGCCAAAAGCGCCAGTGTCGAAACGATCCGCAAAGCAGACCGAAATTTGAGAGCTTCGGAATCAAGAGGTTCCATGAAGGTGAGCCAACTAATTAGAGTTAAAGCCACCCCACCTGATTCAGCCTCCCCGTCAGCTCCATCTGCCGCTCGAGCTGCTCAGCATAACGCGCCGCCCTCTCGGCATCCGGATAACACCGTGTGCTCTCATCTAGCTCCACCAAGCGCGCGCACAGTGTCTCATAGCTCACCTTCTCCTCCTGCAGCCCCTCATTTGCCCGCGCATACGCCGCCTGAATCGCCGCGCCGAGTGCCGCACCTTCAGAGGTCGAAAGCGTCACCACCTCCGCATTGAAACAATCCGCCGCGATCTGCCGCCACACGCCACTCTTGCTGCCACCGCCCGTGAGCCGAATCTCTGAGGGATTAATCCCCAAATCCCGGAACCGCTTCAACCCATAGGCTAAGCCAAGTGTCGCCCCTTCCACCGCTGCCCGTGCGAAATTCTCCGGCGTCATGTTCGTCGTGCGCAGGCCGTGCAGCACCCCGGTGCCCTCAGGTAGGTTCGGTGTGCGCTCGCCATTCAGATAAGGCAAAAACAGCACGCCCTCCGCCCCTTGCGGAGCCTTCGCCACCGCTTCTTCGAGTTGCTTCAAATCCCACCCAAACATCTCCCGCACCTGCTCCGTGACCACCGTCACATTCATCGTGCACACCAATGGCAGCCACTGGTCCGTGCTGTCGCAGAAGGCCGCTACCTCACCCTGACCATCCACCACCGGCGCCGCCGCGACCCCATACAAGGTGCCGCTGGTGCCAAAACTCGCTGTGATCACCCCTGGCTTGATGTTCCCCGTCCCAATCGCCCCCATCATGTTGTCGCCGCCGCCTGCGGATATCACCACGTCATCACTGAGCCCCCACTTCGCCGCTAACTCTGGCCGCAAGCGACCATGCACCGCCCGACTGCTCCCCAACTCCGGCAGCATCTCATGCACCCGCGGGTCGATGTAATCAATCAACTCCCGGCACCACTGCCGCGTGTTCACATTCAAAATCCCCATCCCCGAAGCATCGCCAAACTCCATCCGCTTCACCCCGCTCAACCAGAAGTTGATGTAATCATGCGGCAGCAAGATGGACGTGGTCTTGGCAAAGTTCTCTGGCTCATTCTGTTTCATCCACAGCACCTTCGGAATCGTGTAGCCCGGCAGCATCGCATTGCCCGCCAGCGCGATCACTCCAGGCTGCCCACCAAACTCATGCGCGATCTCCTGGCACTGCGCCTGCGTGGAAGTGTCACACCACAATTTCGCTGGCCGCACCGGTTCATCATTCGCATCTAAGGCCACCAACCCATGCTGCTGCCCGCTGACACCGATCCCAAGAATCTTGCTACGTTCTTCTCCCAACTGCTCCAAACACTGCGAGATGGCTGACTCAACCGCCGCCACCCAATCCTGCGGATGCTGTTCCAAATGCCCCGGTGGAAGGCCCTCAATCAAATCATACGCCTGATGCCCAGACGCCAAAATCGCTCCCGTTTCGATGTCTAAAACGATGGCTTTGGTGCTTTGCGTGCCGCTGTCGATGCCGAGGTAAAACATGGGGATAGAAAAGGTTGGCCCCCATACTGGAATCAATCCGCCCCCGTTGCAATCGCAGACCTTACTCACCGAAAATCCGGCCCCGTCAATCGCCCTCCCGCGTCCCGAAAGGTCACCCTCCCACTGCTGGAGGTCGTCTTGGTCCCCTTCAACCGCCCAGACGCATCCCGATACGTGATGACATCGCCCTTCGCATTCGCCGTCGCCGTCATCTGCAGTCGCCCACTGGCATCTCGTGTCGTTTCCTTTCCCGCTGCCGAGGTCGTGGTCGCCAGCAAGCGTCCACTGGCGTCGCGATGCTTCACACTCGGCCCTTGAAGCGTTGATCTCACCAGCAGCCGCCCCGCAGCATCCCTCGTGACGACCTGATTACCGGTCACCGAAGACACTCTCACAAGTCGGCCCGACGGATCCCGTGCGGTTTCAGTCTGCTTCGGCAGCGTGGCCACCTCTGGCGCAGCGGGTTTGGGTTCAGCCGCAGGCATCTGCATCAAGACCAGCCAGGAAGTCAGCATCAGAGAGTTCAGCAGCGCCATTTTCATGGAGCTTATGACTGCAAGACGCGTCAATTATTCAAATTTATCGTTCCCCCCCTTCGTTCCTTTCTCTTTCCAGCCCCTTACGCCGCTTCATCCCATGCTTCACCGGACGCTTCCCCTCTTTGCCCTCGGCCTCCTCTCCATCACCGCCTCCGCTGAAACCGTTCAACTGGCCCACGATGCGGCCCTTTCGCCCGATGGCCAAACCCTCGCCTTCGCATGGCGTGGCGATCTCTGGAGCGTTCCCGCCGCCGGTGGCACCGCTACCCGACTCACCCAACACAGCGCAGATGAGTCCCAACCCGCTTACTCCCCTGACGGCAAACAAATCGCCTTTGTCAGTGATCGCGAAGGCTCCAAACAACTTTACCTCATGCCCGCCACCGGTGGCGAGGCCCGGCAACTCACCCGCCACACTGAAGGCCACGACCTCCGCCAGTGGATGCCTGATGGTCAATCCCTGCTGGTCAGCATCAACCGCGATTTCTCTTGGATGCGATTCCCCCGTGCCACACGTCCCGCCCTCCTCAACGTCAGTGATCTCAAGTCCGAGTCTGTCTTGTTCGACGACTACGCCTACGAGGTGAATGCCGCACCTGACGGCAAACGATTCCTCTTCACCCGTGAGGGCGAGGTCTGGTGGCGCCAAGGGTATCAGGGGTCACGCGCCGGCCAGATTTGGCTCTTTGACTCTGCAAAAAACGAGTTCAAACAAGTCCTCGCCAAAGCCACCGAAAGCCGCTGGCCCCTCTGGAAACCCGACGCCTCAGGCTTCTACTTCGTCAGTGGCCACGAAGGCACCTTCAACCTTTGGCAGCATGATCTGGCCTCTGGAAAGGACACCCAGATCACCACTTTCAAAGGTGACTCGGTCGTCTTCCCAACGATCTCTCGCAATGGTAAGACCATCGTCTTCCGACACCGTTTTGACCTCTACCGTTGGACTCCAGGCGGGACTGCAGAGCCTGTCAAAATCCCCATCACCGCCGCCACCGACGCTGCCCCACCCGCCATTGAGCGCCCCATTCTCACCAGCGCCACAGCCATCACTCATACACGGGACGGTCTGCAAATGGCCTTCATCGCGGGAGGTGATGTCTGGGTTATGGATACCGAACTCAAGGAGCCACGTCGTGTGACGCATACCGCAGAAGAAGAGCGTGATCTCACCTTCGCACCCGAC
>JBIIUD010000071.1:0-8245 GCA_044340175.1 Verrucomicrobiaceae bacterium | reverse complement strand
TCCCTCGCGGCGTTTTTCCGGAACACCACGCAGAAGCCTAAAGACGGCAACGTCAAAGACGGCTTGGGCCCGATTCTAGTGCTGCCAACGGAAACCGATCGCCCACGCTGGCAGGCACTGCCAAAAGAGATCGCCACCGCCAAGACCCAGATGGAGGAAAACCGCAAGCTCGCCGCCCCAGAGTTCGACCAATGGCTCGTCGCCGCCAAACCTGAAGATCTGGACCGCGACCTCCCCTCAAAAGATCTCGTCGCCCATGTGCCTCTGAACGAGGGCACCGGTAGCGAGGTGACCGGCACCTGTGGCACCCCCAAGACCTTAAAAGCCCTCGGCGAAGTCACCTGGAAGCCCGATGGTAAAATCGGCCCGGCGCCCGTCATGAAACCCAATGGCACCTTCGAACTTGGAGAGGTGGGCGACTTCGAAAAGAACCAAGCCTTCAGCTATGGAGCCTGGGTGCGCGCAGGCAAAGTTGGCCTGTCAGGCGGCATTCTGGCACGAATGGACGAAAAGGGCGGCTTCAGAGGCTGGGATCTTTTCCAAAATGACCGCAATTACTCCGTCCACATCGTCAACACCTGGCCCGGTGACGCCATCAAGGTCAGCACCCGCAGACCCAGCATCCGGCCCGGGGTTTGGCAGCACGTGTTTGTGACTTATGACGGCAGTGGTAAAGCCCAGGGCGTGAAACTTTTCATCGACGGGGTCGAGACTGAACTGACGATCGAAGTCAACGCCCTCAAAGGCAGCATCAAGACCGCGACGCCAACACGTGTCGGGCAGCGCAGCCACGTTCAAGTCTTTCATGAAGGCGGCGTTCAAGATGTGCGCATCTACGCACGCCGACTGAATCCGGTCGAGATCCAAACCATTGCCAAAGTCGGCCCTTTGCGGGAGATTCTGGCCTCCAGCAAACGCGGGCCAAAGCAAAAAGAAGCGCTGTTTGATCATTATCTCGTCACCCGCCACGCTGGCTACCAGACGGCCAATACCTTGAATCAAAAACTCGAGGCCGAACTGGCCACTATCAAAGCCCGCAGCCCCATGACCCACGTCCAGGAGGAGAAAAAAGACAGCCAAGCCATGGCCAACATCCTCATGCGCGGAGCCTATGACAAACCCGGAGATTCCGTCGAGGCCGCCGTTCCCGCCGCCCTCGGGCAGTTGCCCCCCACATCACCCAAGAACCGACTTGGCCTTGCGCAATGGCTGGTCAGCGACGCCAACCCGTTGACCGCCAGAGTCACCGTTAATCGCATTTGGCAGGAATTGTTCGGTAGCGGCCTTGTGAAAACCAGCGAAGACTTCGGCATCATGGGCACTGCTCCCACCCATCCAGAACTGCTCGACTGGCTAGCCGTCGAATTCCGGGAGTCCGGTTGGGACGTGAAACGCTTCTACAAACTGCTGCTCACCTCTGCCACCTATCGTCAATCAGCCCTCAGCACGCCTGAAAAAATTGAAAAGGACCGAGACAACGCCCTGCTCAGCCGCGGTCCCCGCTTCCGCATGGATGCTGAGATGATTCGGGATTACGCTCTCGCCGCCAGCGGCACCCTCTCCCAGCGCATGGGCGGCCCGGGCACCATGCCCTATCAACCCGACAACATCTGGGAGGTCGTCGGACTCGGGACCGAAAGATACACCCAAGACAAAGGTGAAAACCTCTACCGCCGCACGCTTTACAACTTCTGGAAACGCATGGCGCACTCGCCCAACATGGACATCTTCAATGCTCCCAGCCGCGAGGTCTGTGCTGTGCGCCGCGACCGCACCAACACACCGTTGCAGGCCCTCGTGACCTTGAACGACATTCAGTTTGTCGAAGCTGCCCGACGCCTTGCAGAGAAAATCCTCCTCTCCAATGCCCAAAACGTGCAGGATCGACTCAACGACCTCTCCCAACGCGTCCTCTGCCGCCCTCTCCGCCCCGAGGAGATGACCATTCTCACCTCAGCCCTGAGCGATCTCCAGTCGCACTACCAAAACCAGCCTGCGGATGCGAACGCACTCATCGCTCTGGGCGACTCCAAAGCCGCAGAACAACTTCCGCCCATTGAACTCGCCGCCTGGACCATGGTCTGCAACCAAGTCCTGAACCTTGACGAAGTCCTCAACAAGTAATCGGGAAAACCAAGATCAGCAGTGAGCCGGATCATTGTAACGACTCATGTTGCTTGCAACAGTCTGATTTCGTGACAATGGCTCACCGTACTTTTCTTCCTCATGCCATCGCCTGCGTCTGCAACCGCCTCCTCAGAGTCAGCCGCGTTCTCTTCCGTCCAAACAGAAGGGGTTCCAGCAGATGAGTTCATCTTTAAGGTAGAGGCATTGGACTTTGCGTATGGCGAAAAATTGGCGCTCAAGCAAATCAATCTCGAGATCCCGCGCAACCAAGTGACCGCGTTTATCGGCCCCTCTGGCTGTGGCAAGTCCACACTCCTGCGCTGTTTTAACCGCATGAACGACCGCGTCGGCGGTGCCGGCATCCGCAGTGGTCGCATCCTGCTGGACGGTGAGGACATTCACAGTCACCACCTTGACCCGGTGGCCCTGCGCCGACGTGTCGGCATGGTCTTCCAGAAGTCGAATCCTTTCCCGCGGTCCATTGCGGAAAACGTCGCCTACGGTCTTGATCTCCAAGGCCCGAGATCAACCACCCGCACTCAGGAGATTGTCGAAGAAAGCCTGCGTGCCGCTGCTCTTTGGGATGAAGTAAAGGACCGCCTCGGACAGAGCGCCTACAGCCTCTCCGGCGGTCAACAGCAGCGCCTCTGCATCGCACGAGCCATCGCCATCCAACCCGAAATCCTGCTCATGGATGAGCCCTGCTCCGCCTTAGATCCGATTGCCACGGCCAAGGTTGAGGAGCTTATTCTGACCCTGCGCGAGCGGTTTACGGTCATCATCGTCACCCACAACATGCAGCAGGCTCTGCGCGTCTCCGATCAGACCGCTCTCTTCTACTTGGGTAGCCTCATCGAGTATCGACCCACCCTCGCACTGTTCGAGACTCCTCGCGAGAAGCTCACCCAGGAGTATGTCACCGGACGTTTCGGCTGACGCGTCAGAGCACCTTTAGCCAGCGCATCCGAAATTCCCGATTCTCCTCCATCAGCGGTGCTGCGATCATCGCCGCCGTGGCATTCAGTCCCGTGATTCGGGCAAATACTGCCGTCAGCTCCTGCCTGCGGTAATACTCCGTTGAATCTGTCACCCCGCTCACATAAGCCGTGGCCATTTCGACCAATGTCTCCGGAGCCACTACCGACATAGGCACCACGACTCCCCCACGATCCAGCGTCAGCATCATCTCATTGCCTGACACCGCCGAAACCAAACCCTGAACCGTGGCGCCATCCACTCGTCTGACGGTGCCTCGCCAAGGTTTGGCTGAGACATCCTTGCTTAAAAGTTCGATGAACGCTCTGGCTTGGGAGTAAAGGTAGGTTTTAGCCTCCAGCGCACCTTTCACCTCCCTTGACTGAAAGGTCATGCTCTCCAAGACATCCACCGCTCGGCTGTAGTCCTGACCTTGCACTAAAGAAGGCAACAGCTCGGCCAAATCCTGAAGCTGCTCCAGTTCGCGCTTTCGGCGGGCGTCCTGCTCTTCCAGTTCACTCTTATGGTCAGCCAAGCGTAGCTTCACCTCGTCCCGCTTCAGCGTCTGGATGCGCTTCTCCAACGCCTTTTTCAATGCCCCGCCAGTGCGTAGCTTCTGACTCATTTCCTCCACCAGCTTCAGACTGCCACGCACCGCCTCGGCATCACCTGCGGCCTTCAGCGTTGCCAACATTCCAGCGACCTCCATATCCGGACCATAGCGCTTTTGCAGTCCTTCTGCATAGGCTGGGATCCACTCCGCTACCGCCTCCTGAGTGCTTGACCAAGCCTTCAACGTGGGCATGGAATCAAAGAAAAACTGCAGCGCCTCACGCCCTTTCTCCACATCACCAAAATGCCATTGGGCCAACCCATGCAGCAGATACCCCATCACCTCTTCGGATTCACGGCGATACTTCAACTCCGCGACCTTCCACTTCGCCGCCCATCGGTCCGTTAACCGAGCGCCCAAGGCTCGAAAAAACGGTGCCAGCTCGCCCTCGCCATTGGCGGCATCATTCGGATTTTCAGCCAATTCCTTCAGCACCTTCTGAGCCGCTTCAGCGTCCCCCAACTCCATGGCACAGACCGCCAAATGCACCCGCGCCCAGCTCACTGTTGGCTGGCGCATCCCCTCCTTCAACAATTCCTCAAAAATCCGCCGTGCCTCCGCCACTTCCCCAAGGATGACCTTTTCCCGCCCCTGCCGGAAGCGCTCCCCCACGGTCGCCTGACCCGCGGTCAATGTCACCCCACCACCAACCACCGCGCCGGTCGGAACCACCGGTGCCACTTTGATCGATTTCACGGCCCGCTCCCCGGTGCTGCGGGCCAGCCAGCCCACTAGAAACGCCAACACCACCGCTGCCGCTGACACCGCCAAAAACCGCTGTCTCCGACTTCCCAGCAGCCGCACCCGCCCCCCCACCATGCGTTGCGCCACCCGCAAGTCCTCCAGCACAGCCTCGTAGTTCGGGTGTCGTTTTTCAGGAGAGATGGCCAGCATCCGATTCACCACGACTGCCGTGCGCGGGGAAAACGTGAGACCGGTGTCCTCAAGAAGCACCTTTTCCGACTTGATCTTGCGCAATTCAGAGAGTGATGCGGTGTTGGCCTTGTGCGGAGGCTTGCCCGTCAGCGCGTGATAAAGCGTGGCTCCCAGACTGAAAATGTCACTCCGGAAATCTTCTGTGTTTTCGATCACCTTTTCAGGAGACACATAATACGGCGTGGCCCAAATCTCGGTGTCCGCCTCGTCCTGAGCATCCACAAAGATCGCCAACCCAAAGTCCACCACCTTGGCTGTGCCAGTGTCCGTGAAGAGAATATTGGCTGGCTTCACATCCCGGTGCAGCAGCCCATCCTTTTGCGCCGCCCGCAGGCCTTCCGCCACTTCCAGTCCAATCCGCAACACGTCCTCCTCCGGCAGGCGACCTTGATTTTTGATCCGTTGCTCCAGGCTGCCACCACCGACCAACTCCATGGCAATGTAAAAATAGCCGTGATCCTCCCCAGTCGAGTACAGTTTGATCACGTTCAAGTGGCTGATCCGCGCCGTCACCAGCGCCTCCCGCTTGAAACTTTCCACCCGCGCCGCATCTCGGCTGAATTGGCGATTCAAAATCTTTAGCGCTACCCGCCGCCCCAGCGTCTCATCCTCCGCCTCAAACACGCGGCTCATCCCCCCCTCTCCGATCTGCTTGATGATTTTGAAATGATCAAAATTGCGGCGCACCCGCACCAACTGCCCACAGTGCGGACAAGCGATCTTGCTGAACGGCTCCAACGCCGAAACATCAATCGGGTTTTGACAAACCGGACAGATGCTCAGAAACGATGATGCGGATTCTCCAGACACGTTTCATGCATGACATGAAATCCCGAATCAAACCACCCAAAACTTTCGCCTCCTCACCGCACCGGACGCACCAGGGCCTCGGTCTTGAACCCCAACTTCTTCGCCTTAGCCACCAGCGCCGCCTCCTGAGCCGCTGAAATCGATTTTTTCCGTGCCAAAATCCACAGGTATTGACGATCAGGGGTCCCCACCAGCGCCTCCTGATAATCGGGACTGACATGCAGAATCCAGTAGTTTCCTACCTCAGGCACCGGAATCAGCGGTCCAAACCACGTGTCAAACCGCACCGCTAACTTTGTATTCACGCCTGGATTCAACACCGTCGCTGTCCCACGGATCTCCCCCTTTGTGCCATCCGGCCGAATCGCGATGTTATGCACCCCCACTGTCCCATCCGGCTTCGCCGTGTAAGTCGCCATCGCGGCATCACCCGCCTTTTGGAAGGGCATCGGCAACCGGGCGATCTCATGCCAGGTGCCCACATACCGCGCCAATTCCACCCGCGCTGCTGTCGGTGGCGGATTTTTCGGTGCAGACGAACACGCACCCAAGACAAGACACAGACATACCCAACTCAAAGAGGACCAATTCATGGGAAGACGACACACCACCAGCGCGCCCCGTCAACTCGCAAACCTCCCTATTTCTTGCGTTCCCTGACAGGCAACACAATCGCCGAAGCCTTGCCCGCTGCATGCCACAGGGTGTTTTCCGCCTTGATTTGTCGGCGATGTTCCCCCAGTGGCTCCCCCGTATTCGGGTTCACATCAAAACGCGGGAAATTGCTGCTGCTGATCTCCACCCGAACCCGATGCCCCTTCTTGAAAACATTGCTCGTTGGGTATAGCCGAATCGTCATCGGATACACCTCACCCGGTTTCATGAGCTTTTCCTCCTTGAGACTGTCCCTGAAACGTGCGCGCAAAATACCTTCCGTGATCTTCAAATCAAACCCTCCCGGCCAGTCCGCATTGCCCGGATACACATCCACCAGCTTCGCGGTGAAATCCGTATCCACCGCGCTCGATGACGCCCACAGCTTCAGCTCGATCTCGCCCGTCACCTCCAGATCAGCGGTCAGCGGCTCCGTCTCGAAGATCACCACATCATTGCGTGCCGAAAGTGGGATCGGACTCTTCCAGTTCCACACATGCTCCCCACCCCGCTGATCCCAGGCTCCTTGCAGAAGGATGTCGTTTCCACTGGAGATGTTCCCCCCGATCGTGGGAACAGGATTCGCCGGATCAAAAGTGAACGTTGTCGATCCCCCCTCCTCCTCAGGAGCCTCCGCACTCAAACCTCCATCAGCCCCCAAGTAGTAAGTCGTACTTTTGACATCTGCTGGCGGCCATGCCGTCTCATCCCGCCATTCGCCGCCATGATAAAGCAGGCCCGCTTCCGTCTTGTGCCCATCCCCCGTTCCCATCACAAACACCCGCACCTTGCTGGCAAAGGGCGCCGCTTGACCCACGGAATTCGACTTCCCTTTGAGCCAGTGATCATACCATTCTAGCCGCCACGCCAGCTCATCCGGAATCGCTGCCGCTTCCCCGAAGTCCACCTGCCCATGACTCGACTTCCCCTGCGCGCCATGAATCCACGGGCCCATGATCAAATAAACGTCACTCTTCAACGCCTTCGACAGCACCCCGAAGTTCGCCGTGGTATTGCCCGCCCAAGAATCATACCAGCCACCCACCAAATACACCGGCACATCCTTGTAGTCCGCCGCCTGCTCCAGAATATTGTTCTGCGCCCAATACGCATCGTTCTTGCCATTCCGCATCGCTCCGATCAACCAGTCCTCATATTCCGGCGCGAACTTCAGAGGCGTTGCCCCTTTTCTCAGCGGCAGATTCGCCAAATAGTGAAAGCGATGGTCCGCCATTTCTTGTAGCATCGCCGCCGTCCCCGGATCCTTCACGGCCTGACTGCCCTTGCCCGCATTCAGCATGATCCAATTCCAGAACCGCAGTTCAAACGCTCCCGCATTACGCATGGATTGCACCCCGCAGTTCGACACCGCATCCACAGGAATCACCGTCGTCAGTTCCTTCGCCCCCGCCAGCGCCATCGCGTGTTGCGTTCCTCCCACATACGAAGTGCCGATCATTCCTATCTTACCGTCCGACCAACGCTGCTGACCGATCCACGCGGCACAATCCACTCCATCAGCACCATCGTCTGTCATCCAATGCCAGGTTCCTTCACTGTCATAACGCCCCCGGCAATCTTGCGCCACAAACACATACCCGTGGCGGGCAAAGTAGTCCCCGTGCTTTTTGCTACCCGCCTTGTTGTAGGGGGTGCGCGTCAGGATCACCGGGAACTTCCCTTCCAGCCGGACCCCGCCCTTGGCTGGTAAATACACATCCGTCGCCAACCGCACTCCGTCCCGCATGGCCACCCGCACCCCAGACTCCACCACCGGAGCCTGATCAGACCCTTCGTCGGCCGAAATTGACCCCGCCCCCAAAAGGCAAACACACAAACAGACACGCAACCACATCTCAGACCAACGCGGGCATCAGGGGCCAAGTTGCGCGCACTCCTCACAGTGCCGCCGCTCTCATGCAAAAACGCCCGTGTGAACCTCTCCAGCCACGTCCGTAAGCCTGAAATCCCTGCCCGCGTAACGATACGTCAGTTCTTCATGATCCAGACCCATCAGATGCAGGATCGTCGCGTGGAGATCATGGATGGGCATGGCATTTTCCACCGCGTTCACCCCCAACTCATCGGTTGAGCCATAGCGCTGGCCGCCCTTTACACCGCCGCCGCACA
>JBIIUD010000070.1:0-8281 GCA_044340175.1 Verrucomicrobiaceae bacterium | reverse complement strand
GAATTCCGGGAACAACCGCTCACACAGCAGTCGGGTATGCAATGCCGCCACACCATTGGTCGCATGCCCCCCGAGCACAGACATATGGGCCATGCGCACCTGTTTGCCGCCGCGTTCCTCGATGAGCGAGAGTTTGATTTTTTTCTCCACATCCCCTGGCCATTTCTTTTCAACGACATTGTCGAGGAACTCTTGGTTGATCTGATAAATGATCTGCAAATGGCGCGGCAGCACCTTCTCAAAGAGGCCCACACTCCAGGTCTCGAGCGCTTCAGGAAGCAATGTGTGGTTGGTGTAGGAGAGCGTAGCTTGAGTGATCTTCCAAGCCTCATCCCACTCGATTTTTTCTTCATCCACCAGGATGCGCATCAGTTCAGGCACCGCCACAGCGGGGTGGGTGTCATTGAGTTGCACCGCCACTTTGGAAGGGAATTCACTCCAAGGCAGATCGTAGCCATTCTTGAAGCGCCGCACCATGTCCGCCAAGGAGCAGGCCACAAAGAAGTACTGCTGCACCAGCCGCAGTTCCTTGCCGTTTTCGGTCGTGTCATTGGGATAGAGCACTTTGGAGACCGTCTCCGCCAGGGCCTTTTCACGCAGCGCCTCGACGTAGCTGCCTTCATTGAAGATCTGGAAGTTGAAATCCTCATCTGCTTGGGCCCGCCAGAGGCGCAGGACATTGACCGTGCTGGAGTCATAACCCACAATGGGGATGTCAAAGGGCAGACCCAGCAGGCAGCGTGTGTTCACCCACTCGTAGTGCGGATGACCGCAGTCATCAAACTTCTGCTCCACGTGACCATAGAGATGGATGGTTTGGCGATAGGCCGTGCGCGCGATCTTCCACGGACTGCCGTCCCGCTGCCAGGCGTCGGGATGTTCCACTTGGCGACCATTGACAAACTCCTGCCGGAACAGGCCAAACTCATAGTCGATGCCGTAACCAATCGCCGGCAAGTTGAGCGTGCTCAGACTGTCCATGAAACAGGCGGCCAACCGTCCCAAGCCACCATTACCCAGCCCCATGTCCGGCTCATTTTGCAGCAGTCCATCAAGGTCCTTGCCCATGGAAGCGAGCGCCTCTTTGGTGGAATCGTAGAGACCGGAATTCCGCAGGTTGTTTTCCAGCAGGCGGCCCATCAAATACTCGAGCGAGAGATAATGCACCCGCCGCGCCCCACTGGCGCGATGCAGGGAACGCGTCTGCGTGGATCTCTCCATCACGCGGTCCCTCACGGACAAACAGGTAGCCACCCACCAATCATTCGGGCTGGCAGACTCCACGTAGGCACCCAGGGTAAAGCGGAGATGATTGGTGATGGAGGCTTTGAGACTTTCGGGACTGGTTCCAAGTTCAACGGTGGACATGTTTGCGGCTGGGTTGGGGGAAGGTGTTAGAAAACAAGCGGGCCTTACCAACTGACCCACTTCGGCATTTCCAAAGGGGAGATCATCAGAGTGATCTCGCCCTTCGGCGGTTTGCCTTGATAGTGATTGAGCACGAATTGCGCCGTGCCGCGTTGAAATTCCTCAAAATGTTTCGTCAACTCCCGCGCCACCACCACGCGACGCTCTGGCTGGTGCTTCGCCACCATTTCCAGGGTGTCCACGAGCCGATAGGGCGACTCAAAATAGGCGGACGTGCAGTCCCGCTCCAGGGCGCGCAGCATCTCCTTTTCCCTCTGGCCTTTTTTGTGCGGCAAAAAGCCTCCAAAGTAAAACGGCACCACGGGCAGACCCGACCCCGCGAGCGCCGTTGGCACGGCCGAGGCCCCAGGAATCACGGTCAATGGCAATCCCGCGGCGATCACCGCCTGCACCAGTCTTTGCCCCGGGTCAGAAACCGTCGGCATACCGGCATCCGATATCAAGACCACTTTCCCCCCGGCTTCCATGCTTTTCACCAGCTCGGGAATGCGCCGAGCTTCATTGTGCTCATTCAGGCTGATCAGTGGAACCCGTATCCCATGGTGGGCCAGCAGTCTCTGGCTATGCCGGGTGTCCTCACAGGCTACCTGAGTCGCCGTGCGCAGGATCTCTGCGGCACGGAGGGAGAGGTCCCCGAGATTTCCAATAGGTGTCGCTACGAGCGTCAGGCCAGCCGTCGTCGTGAAACCACCCGCCAGCACCGGTGGGACGGCGGCTTTCATGGGGGGATCAGAGGGGGCGCTCAATCGGCAAAAAATATCGCAGGCAGCCTTGCCCAGTTCATCGGCAGGTCGTCGCCCCTGCCCAAGCGTGAGCCGACTTACCAGCCCTCAGAAACCTCACTGGTCAAGGTCACGGCCAGACGCTGGGCAGCGTCTTCCATGGCTTGCTGCTCAGAAAGTTGGAAGTTCGGGTCAAGCACGATGTAGGACTCGCCAAAGACGCGACCCCGGTGCATCACCGTGTTGTCGGCTGGATTGACCAATTGGTAGTCGGTGCGCAAGCGAACCAGCAATTGGGAGGTTCTCAGCACGTTGTTACGGACCGCGCGGAACTGGGAGCGATCCACATCCGCGACAATGCCTTCCAAAATCGCTTCCGCTTGATCCCGGGAAACCACTTGATACGAGCCATCGGCTTGGATTTGTTTGATCACCGCATTGGTCACCAAAGAACCGAGGCGTGGCTCCAAAGTATTGTTCACAAAGCCAGGGATAGCAATTTTAGTAACGCCCGCGAGGTGTTGCGGTTTGGTGCCACCGAGTTGGTAGCCAGCGCAGCCAGTGAGGCTCAGGACCAGGACGGGAAGGAGGCAGGTGAAAAACTTCATGATGGAGTGTCGGGAGAATCAGATCAAAGAGAGACGCAACGGTATGAGGGCGGTATTGGGAGAACGCCGCGAATCAAGGCTTGGCCGGCACGGGAGGCACCGGCGGGTTCGGACTAGGCTGGGTCGGCTGCAGGGGTATGCCAGCATCGGGCCCAGTCGGAACCGGCGGAATGGGCAGCAGCGGTGCCCCGCCTGGCACCGGTGGCAGCAAGGTGCCCGGAGCGGTGGCTGGAGTCGTTCCTGGACGGGTTGGCAGTGTCGGCTCCTGGAGAGGAATCGGCATGAAATCATCGGAGTCCGTCCGCATTTTGGACTTCTCGCTCAGTTTGGCTAGTTCAGGTGAAGGCGGGCCGACATAATCGTCGCGATTGCGCAGATCCACAGCGGCAGGCACGGTGAAATCTTGGTTGCCCACAGCTTGCATCGCTTCAGGGCTGTTTTGAGACAATTTCGCCAGCAAGTCACGTGCTTCCGCAGACGCTTCGGCTGAGCCAAACTTCAGTGCCTCGTTGTAATAAATGGCTGCCGCCTTGGCTTTGCCCTGCTTTTCGTAGAATTTGCCCACTTCAAGCGATTGCGTTGCCTCTGCTTCATTGACCTGTGAAATGATCTGCTCGGCCTCGGACTTGCGGTCTCCCCCGGGATTGGTGGCCACATAGGAAGTCAGGGCGTCGCGCGTCGCCGTGAGGTTGGAATTATCCTCGCTGCGTTTCGCCGCGATGTTGGAAATGGCGCCGATCCGGAACTGGGCTTCGGAAGCTTGTTTTGAGTTCGGGTAGTTGTCCACCACACCTTGGTAAGCGGTCACCGCGAGATCCTTGTCACCACGATCCTGATAAACCTCACCAATGCTGAATTGGGCCATCGGGGCGAATTTGCCAAACGGCGCATTCTTGATGATGGTGCGATACAATTCGATCACGTCTTCAGAACCAAGCTTTAAGGGCACCAAAATCTTGCTGCGCTGCTTTTTGCCGCCCTTGGCCTCTTCGGCCAATTCGAACTGCTGAGCCAGAGCATCGGCAAAGCGAGGACTGGAGCGGTAATCTTGAATCAGGCGTTGGTAAGCGTCAAAGGCGGCTTGGATCTTGCCCGTCTCACGAATGATCAAGGCTTTCGCATAGGCCGCTTCCGCCGCAGACTGGCTGAACGGATACTTCTTCAGGATGGTGTCGTACAGTGACAAAGCGCGACCACCATTGCCTTGGCTTTGGGCGTCGCGGGCTTGGGCCAGGAGACTTGACGCCTCCCCTTCCTGCAGCTGGCGCTCGGCGGTGGTCGGCACCTCCTTGTCCGGCTTTTTGAAGAAATCAAGCAGGGCAAAGGCAGGTGACGCTCCGGCTAGCAGGTAACCTGCGGCTGCCGAGAAAGCAATCATTCGAGAGAGGACGGGGACGCTCATTGATGTTCAGACTAGAGGATGCTTGTTCACGCGTCAAGTTGCCATGGTGATCCGCGTATAGTTTCGATTAACCCAGGGCCGCGACGATGGCAGCCCCCATTTCTGAGGTGTTGACCAGCCGCGTTCCAGGAGCCCCAGTGTAGATGTCGCCCGTCCGCAGACCGTCGCCGATCACCTTGCGCACAGCCGACTCAATGCCCGCAGCCTCAGCCTCCAGCCCCAGAGAAAAGCGCAACAAAAGAGCTGACGAGAGAATTTGAGCGATCGGGTTGGCAATCCCCTTCCCCGCGATGTCTGGAGCCGTGCCTCCGCTGGGCTCGTACAGGCCGAAATACAGCCCGTCCCCGCGAACCTTACCCAAACTGGCACTGGCCAACATTCCGAGACTGCCGGCGATCATCGCCATTTCATCGCTCAAAATATCTCCAAAGAGGTTTTCCGTGACCAAAACGTCGAAGCTGCGCGGAGCCTTGATGAGCTGCATCGCGGCATTATCCACGTACAGATGGGCCAGGGTCACGTCCGGGTAGCTTTTGGCGACCTCGATCATCGTTTCGCGCCACAGCACCGAATTCGTCAACACGTTGGCCTTATCCACGCTAGTCACGTGTTTACCCCGACTCTGCGCGGCTTGGAAAGCGACGTGGCCAATCCGCTCGATCTCGCTTTTCTTATAGACCATGGTGTCGATCACCTGGATGTCGCCGTCGGGCAACGTCTCGCGGGACTTGGGTTGGCCAAAATAAAGCCCCCCGGTCAGTTCACGCACACAGAGCACATCAAAGCCGCCCTCGACCAGATCGGGGCGGATGGGAGAGGAAGAGGTCAGTGCTGGGTAGCAGATTCCGGGACGCAGGTTGGCGAAGAGACCAAAATGTTTCCGGATCGGCAAAAGAGCGCCGCGTTCAGGTTGCTCGTTTGGCGGCAGGTGCTCCCATTTTGGACCTCCGACAGAGCCAAACAATATCGCGTCACTTTTCTCACAGACGGCCACCGTTTCAGCCGGCAGCGCCTTTCCAACAGCATCAATGGCCGCCCCGCCAACGAGTTGGGGATCGAATTGGAAGCTGTAATCGGTTTTGGCGGCAACGGCTTCGAGGACTTTGATGGCCTCAGCCATGACTTCTGGACCGATGCCATCACCGGCGAGGACTGCGATTGAATATGAACGACTCATGCGGCCCGCTAGAAGAGCGAGAATCCCGTCCAGGGCAAGCGTGGAATGCAGAACCCGTATCCCTGGGTTGCGTGTCATCCCGGTTGCGTTCACTTTAGAGAGATGAGCCCTGCTTTGCCCGAACTGCCCGAACTTGTCCAGTCGCTGCAATCCCGCGCCCCCCATGAGGCCGCGGATGCCCTGCTCGGAGTCCCCCCTGAACTCGCTGTTCAAGCGCTTACCACCATCAATCCCATGGTCTCGCAACAGATCCTCAAGGAGATTGAAGACCAGCAGCGCTGCGAGATCCTGGCCGCATCCCCTTTGGAAAAAGCCCGCCAATGGATGGGCAATCAAGCTTATCCCGAGGACAGTGTGGGTTGGCTGATGGAGCCGCCCATTGGCATTTTCCGACCCCAGATGTCTGTCACTGAGACCATCGAAGGCCTGCGCCGCCTCACTAGAAAAGCGTTCATCACCTACGGCTACGTCACCGACGACCAAAACCGTCTGCTCGGCGTGCTGGTCATGCGCGACCTGCTCCTGGCCCGACCCGAGCAACTCCTGAGCGAGGTCATGGATACCCGGGATGTCTTTTGGCTGGAGCCCCAAATGGAGCTAACCCAGGCCATGCGCTCCACCGTCAATCGCCATTTCCCAGTCTATCCGGTGTGTGATCCTGATCGCCGACTGCTAGGTCTCGTTCGGGGTCAGAACCTGTTTGAGGCGCGCGCCATCGAGATCAGTGCCCAAGCAGGTTCCATGGTCGGGGTCGAAAAGGAAGAACGGCTCGCCACCCCCATCCTACGCAGCCTGCGCTTTCGTCATCCTTGGCTGCAAGTGAATCTTCTCACTTGCTTCATGGCCGCCGCTGTCATCACCCTGTTCCAAAGCACGCTCGATCGCACCGTCTTGCTTGCCGCCTTTCTCCCCGTCTTGGCCGGTCTGTCCGGCAACACCGGCTGCCAGGCGCTCGCCGTCGCTCTGCGTGGCCTCACCCTGGGGGAATTGCGAGCCGGAGAAGAGCGCCGTCTCGTGCTCAAAGAAGGGTTGCTCGGGCTTCTCAACGGCGTGCTGGTCGGCATCACCGCCGGTCTCGCCATGTGGGGCTATGCGGCCTGGCAGGGCAATGCCTCTGCGGCCATACTGGGCGCGATCGTGCTCATCTCCATGGTGATCAGTTGCATCGTCTCCAGCGTGGCGGGTGCCTGGATCCCCCTGTTGCTGCGTCGGTTAGGCACAGACCCCGCTACCGCCTCCAGCATCTTCCTCACCACCGCCACGGATGTCTTCAGCATGGGGGTCTTCCTGGCTCTCGCCAAGTGGCTAATTCCCCATTGAAATGTCAAAAAAGTGGTTCCTCCAAAAATTTACCTTTTGGATTGAATCTTTCTTGTCGTATAAAGTCCGAGAATTGGGTTAGCGCTCGAAGCGCGTTCGCCCGATTGATCTCAAATCACACCTCATGAAAAACAAAATCCTCATCCTTTTGTGCGGAGCTTCCTTGGCATCCTGTGCCGGCGGCCCCAACGCTCAAACCGGAACCGTCCTCGGTGCCCTTGGTGGCGCGGCAGTCGGTGGCATCATCGGCAACCAATCCGGACGCGGCCTTGAAGGCGCTGCCATCGGTGCGGCGGCGGGCGGCATCGGCGGTAACATGATCGGCAACGCGCAAGACCAGCGCAATGCTCAACGCTACTACCAAAACCAGCCGCCACCACCACCTCCAGGTGGCTACTACCGCTACTAAGCAGCAGTGGAGTAATCTTCGAACCTCCTCCTTTCCAAACGCCGTCCGCTCGCCGGACGGCGTTTTTTTTTGCTCGCTTCAGCTGCCTCAAACTCCGAAAGACTTCCTTCCTGCGCCCTGTAACCCTATCTCGCTATCTTCGTCACCGCTCATCCCCCGCCTTCGTATTCTTACGTGCCGATGTTTCTCCGCCTCTTCATTGCCTTTTTCTTGATCACCGCATCTGCCGTTGCCGCTACCGCAGCCGCAGCAGAGCCCCCCACTGCTCATCCTGGTGCCGCGATTTACCAAGCCCAATGCGCTAGCTGTCATGGCGACAAAGGCGAGGGAGTGCCCGGAAAATACGACGAACCTCTCACTGGCGACCGCAGCCTCCAGGCCCTCACCAAAAAAATCGAGCGCACCATGCCCGAGGAGGACCCTGATGCCTGCGTTGGCGAGGACGCTCAACAAGTCGCCGCCTACATCTACGACGCCTTTTACTCCCCCACTGCCCAAGCCCGCCTTAACCCGATCGAAATCGACCTGACCCGCCTCACCATTTCCCAATACCGCACCAGCGTCGCCGATCTCATCGGCCACTTCAGAGGCAGCACCGACAAGGACTGGGGCAAGGAACGTGGTCTTCTGGCCTACTATCGCAGCCCTCAAATCATCACCCCCGAAGAGCGCGCCAAAATCAAAGCCAATACCGAACCCCGCAAACAAGACATCAAACACGACACACGCGTCCCGCTCATCGACCTGCAACTCGGTGAAAACAGCCCCGTCCCAGAAAAGCTCGACCCCCTCGAATTCAATCTCCGCTTTGAGGGCAGCTTGATCGCCCCTGAAACAGGCGTTTATGAATTCATCGTCCGCAGTGAAAACGGTTTTCGACTTTGGGTGAACAATCGCAATAAGACCTTGATCGACGGATGGGTCAGCTCTGGGGATCAAGTGCGTGAAGAGAAAGCCTCCCTCTACCTCGTCGGTGGTCGGGCTTATCACTTGTCGCTTGAGCATTTCAAATTCCGCGACAAAACCGCGTCCCTTCAACTTCGTTGGAAGCCACCCCACGGCGTCGAAGAGGTCATCCCCACCCGTCAGCTCTCCCCCGAAAGGATGCGTGAGGTCATGATCGTCAGCACCCCCTTCCCCGCAGATGATCGCAGTTTGGGCTATGAACGCGGCAGCAGCATCTCCAAGGAATGGGACCAAGCCGCCACCCAAGCT
>JBIIUD010000069.1:0-8285 GCA_044340175.1 Verrucomicrobiaceae bacterium | reverse complement strand
GACCCCTTCCATCCGCATCGACTCGATCCCATACGGATGCCTGCCCGTCAAGATTGACGCCCGTGATGCCATGCACCAAGAGCCCATGTAAGCAAAATCAAAGCGCAAACCTCGCGCGGCCAAGGCATCCAGATTCGGCGTCTTCACCCCCGGCAGCGCCTCAGGATAACAGGACACCGTCTTGTAAGACTGGTCATCAGCAAACAAGAACAGAATGTTGGGCCGCTTGCCTTCAGCCGCAGCCACTCCAGTGCCAAACAAAAAAAGCCAAAGCGCCCATCTCATGATGCCGACCCAAACGTCATCCCACAGGTGGTCCTACAAAGTTTTTCATTTCCAGCAAACCGGCTCGCAAAACCGAACTTTCAACAAGCAACCCACCCCTAATCCCTCCAATTCACCCTGAATTCACCGATTTTTACCTCTCCATAGAATCCAATTTCACAAACTTCGCCAAAAAACACTCATTTTCACCTTGTGATTTCACCAATCAGAACTAAAGTGACGTTGAAATATCTCATTTTCAGTTAGCCCTCATTACTCTACACCATGAACACCCCCCCCATGGACGGCGCTCAAGCCCTCATCAAAACCCTCGCCGACCTCGGCATCGAATATGTCTTCGGTTACTCCGGCGGCGCGGCCCTCCCGATCTTTGACGCCCTCGAAACCGTCAAGACCGACATGAAGTTCGTCCTCGTCCGCCACGAGCAAGGCGCCGTGCACATGGCCGACGGCTACGCCCGCGCCACCGGCAAACCCGCCGTCGTGCTCGTCACCTCCGGCCCCGGCGCTGGCAACACCATCACCGGCCTGATGACGGCCCAAATGGACTCCGTCCCCATGATCGTCCTTTGCGGCCAGACCGTTTCCTGGATGCTCGGCAAAGACGCCTTCCAGGAAGCCGATATTTTCAACATCACCCAGCCCGTCGTTAAACACAATTTCCTCATCAAGGAAACCAACGATCTGCCGCGCATCGCCAAGGAAGCCTACCACATCGCCACCACCGGTCGCCCAGGACCCGTCCTCATCGACATCCCGAAAGACAAAAGCCAGGGGCCCTTCACCGGCACCTTCGATGATCCCATGGACCTCCCCGGTTACCACCCTGAGGAGGCCCTCAAGATCGATCAGGCCCACATTAAGGAAGCTGCCAAACTCATCGCCCAAGCCAAGCGCCCCATCATCCTCGCCGGTCAAGGCGCCATGATCGCGCGGGCCGATAAGGAACTCCTCATGCTCGCCGAAACCCTCGGCTGCCCCGTCACTACCACCCTCCTCGGCAAAGGCGTCTTCCCCGAAACCCACGCCCTCTCCCTCGGCATGCTCGGCATGCACGGCACCGCCTACGCCAACAAAGCCATCTGCGAGGCCGACCTCATCTTCAACGTCGGCTCCCGCTTCGACGACCGCATCATCGGCAAACCCGCCATGTTCGGCCGCAATGCCAAGCTCATCCACATCGACATTGACGCTGCCGAGTTCAACAAAATGGTCCAGGTGGACGTCACCATCAAAGGCGACGCCAAAGCCGCTCTCAGCGACCTCTTGCCTCTCGTCGAAAAACTCCCCACCGAAGACTGGCTTGCCCACCTCGACGGCTACAAAAAGAAATACCCGCTCGGCTACAAGAAACAAGGCGGCCTGCGCATGCAGCAGGTCATCGACGAGTTTTACCAACTCACCGAAGGCAAAGCCATCATCTCCACCGACGTCGGTCAGCACCAAATGTGGGCCGCCCAGTTCTACAAAAATGACTCCAGCTACCACTGGCTCAGCTCCGGTGGTGCCGGCACCATGGGCTTCGGTTTCCCCGCCGCCATCGGCGCTCAGTTCGCCTGCCCCGACAAAATCGTCGCCTCCATCTCCGGCGACGGCGGCTTCCAAATGACCTTGTTTGAACTGGCCACTGCCGCCATTCACAAGCTGCCCATCAAGATCATCATCCTCAACAACAGCTACCTCGGCATGGTCCGTCAGTGGCAGGAGTTGTTCTTCGACAACCGCGAAAGCGGCGTCGATCTGCTCGGCAACCCCGACTTCGTCAAGCTCGGTGAAGCCTACGGCATCAAAGGCTTCCACATCCGCCGCCCCGCCGACGTCACCCGCATCCTGCAACAGGCCCTCGATTACAATGACGGCCCCTGCATCATCGAAGCCGAGTGCATCAAACACGAAAACGTCTTCCCCATGATCCCCGCCGGTGCCGCTCTCGAAGACATGCTCATCGAGGCCCCCAAACACAAAATGGAGAAACCCTCCGGTTCGACCTAACACCTGCCTTTCGAGACAGGATTAACAAGATTTGATTGGATTAACAGGATGTTAAAAGAAGTCATAAATGTCCTCCCAAAATCCTGTTAATCTTCTCGAAATCCCGTCAATCCTGTCCAAAAAATGGCCCAACTGCTTCAAGGCGACGCTCTCACGGAACTCCAAAAACTTCCTGACGCCATCGCCCAAGCCGTCATCGCCGACCCCCCTTACTTCAACGTTCTCGAAAATGAATCCTGGGACACCCAATGGCCAACTGCCGACGCCTACCTCGCCTGGTGCGAGGCCTGGGTCACAGAAGCCATGCGCGTCCTTCGCCATGACGGCCTCGCCTTCATCTTCGGTCAGTTGGGAAAGCGCGAGCACGCCTTTCTCCACCTCATGTCCAACCTCGCCCGCCAGCACCAATTCCATGATCTCATCATCTGGGATCGTGCCGTCGGTTATGACGAACGCCGGGACAGCTTCACTCCGCAATACGAGATGGTCCTCGTCCTCCGTAAAGGCGACAGCGTCAAATTCAACAAAGACGCCGTCCGTATCCCCTACGACGCCAAAACCATCGAGACCTATCTCAAAGACAAACGCTACAAAGACATGGACGCCCGCCGCGCCCACCTCGACGCCGGCAAGTTCGCCACCAACATCCTCCGCGTCCCCAGCCTCAAAGGCGTCTCCAAAGAAAAAGTCGGTCACCCCAGTCAAAAACCCATCGACCTCATCGAAAAACTCATCGCCTGTTCCACCGATGAGGGGGACCTCGTCCTCGACCCCTTCCTGGGCTCCGGCACCACCGCCGCCGCCGCTGAACGCCTCAAGCGCCAATGGATCGGCATCGAACGCGACCCCTCCTACCTCCAAATGATCCAAACCCGCCTCGACTCGCAACGCGCCACCCACTCCCCAGGACTCCCCCTTTGAATTTCAATCCTGTTAATCCTCAAAATCCTGCAATCCTGTCCAAACATCATGAGCGACCGCATCCCCGCCACCACCGACAAAAAGCCCTCTCCCCAGGCTGACATCATCAACATTCACACCCTCAGCGTGTATGTGAACAATCAACCCGGCGTCCTTGGCCGCATCTGCAACGTCTTCTCACGCCGTGGATTCAACATCGAATCCCTCGTCGTTTCCCAGACCCGCAATCCCCGCTTCAGCCGTATGACCATCGGCATCAGCGGCCACCCCGAAGGCCTCTCTCAGATCATCCTTCAGGTGAACAAACTCATCGACGTCATCCACTGCCAAGAGCACACCGACCGCGATGCCATCGTCAAGGAAATGGTCCTGGTCAAAGTCGCCGCTGGACCTAATGACCGCACCGAGATCCTTCAAATCGTCGGCCATTACGGTGGCAAAACCGTCGATCTCCAGGAAGACAGCCTCATCTGCCTGCTCTCAGGCAATAGCGACAAGCTCGACGCCGCCGTCCGCCTCCTCAGCAAATTCGAGATCATCGAAACCATCCGTACCGGCAAAGTCGTCATGGCCCGTGGTCTCACCGACACCTGATCCGTTCTCTCCCTCTAGGGCGCGGCCAAAAGCCGCGCCCTTTTTCATGCCCAAATCTCTATTACCGCCCGCCTGCAAAGTTGGAGTCAAGGCTTTAGCCGATCCGTTGGGAAAGGACTTCGAATGCTCAAAATTTCTACCAAGCCTCACGCCCCTATCTCCGACGCGCCCAAACATCGGCTGAAAAACCCACCCCTTTAGCACTGTTTACTCCCCTCATGGATTGGTCACGCGCAGCCCTACCCCTTCTGATCCTGTCTCTCGTCGAGCCCGGAGCACAATCGTCCCCCGAGCTCGACCACTTCGAGAAAAAAGTCCGCCCCCTCCTTGTCGAACACTGCTACGCCTGCCACAGCGCCGAACACAAAATCAAAGGCGGCCTCCGCCTCGATCACCGCGCCGGCTGGGAAACCGGCGGCGACTCCGGCCCCGCTCTCGTCCCTGGTGACCCCGCTTCCTCCCGCCTCCTCCGCGCGGTCAGTTATGAGGATCGCGATCTGAAAATGCCCCCCAAACAAAAGCTCTCCACCCCCGAGGTCGAAACCCTCCGCCAATGGATCGCGAATGGTGCCCCCGACCCTCGCCACACCGCGCCGATCGCGGCGGCGGCTTCGACCAAAACCCAAGCACCAACCACCCTCTGGTCCTTCCAACCGCTCGCCACACCCACCTCCGAAAGCCGCAGTCCCAAGGTCCAAAACACCGCTTGGCCGCGTGATCCCGTCGACCACCATCTCCTGGCGGCCCTCGAAAAAGAAGGTCTTGCCCCGGTCAACGAAGCCCCGCCTACAGCCCTGCTCCGACGTGTCTTTTTTGATCTCACCGGACTCCCTCCGACTCCCCAACAACTTTCATCCTTCATCTCTCATCCTTCATCCTTTCAGAAGATCGTTGACGATCTTCTAGCCTCCCCCGCCTTCGCCGAACGCTGGGCCCAGCATTGGCTCGACATCACCCGCTTCGCTGAAAGCTCCGGCGGTGGCCGCACTTTGCCCTTCAAAGACGCCTGGCGCTTCCGCGACTACGTCATCGAATCCCTCCACAAGGACACGCCACTCGATCAACTCATCACCGAACACATTGCCGGTGATCTGCTCTCCGCAACTGACCCCGCCGAACGCACCCGCCAGCTCACCGCCACCGCCTTCCTCGCCCTCGGAGCCACCAATTATGAGGAGCAGGACAAAGGCCTCCTCCGCATGGACATCATCGACGAACAGCTCGAAACCATCGGCCGCTCCTTCATGGGCATGACCATCGGTTGTGCCCGCTGTCACGACCACAAATTCGACCCCATCTCTGCCAAGGACTACTACGCTATGGCCGGCATCTTCCGCAGCACCCAGACCCTCCGCAATTACACTGACAACGTCGCCCACTGGATCGATACTCCCCTGCCACTACCTCCAAACGAGGAAGCCAAACTGAAAGCGCAAGAGTCGCACATCGCCGCCCTCAGCGCCGAACTGAAAAAAATCACCGCCCAAGTCAAGAAACTCCAACCGAACGCTAACGAGCTTCCATCGAACAAACCAATCACCCCAGACAAACTCCCCGGCATTGTCATGGACGACGCGGATGCCAAACTCGTCGGCCCCTGGGTCCAATCCACCAGCTTCCCCAACTACATCGGCTCCGGTTACATCCACGACGGTAAGAGCGCCAAAGGCGAATGCACCGCCACCTTCATCCCACCCATCCCCAAAGCCGGTCGCTACGAAGTCCGTGTTGCCTACACCGCCTCCCCCAGCCGCGACTCCAAAGTCCCCATTCAAATCCTTCATGCCGATGGTGAGGAAGAGCTCACCATCGATCAAAGCGCCACGCCATCCATCGACGCCCGCTTTGTTTCCCTCGGAACCTTCCGCTTTGAAAAAGACGGTGCCGGTTTCATCCTCGTCTCCAACGATGGCACCTCAGGCCACGTCACCCTCGATGCCGTCTGGTTGCTCGATGATGCAACCCGTGCCGCTGAGGAAAAATCCCGCACCGCGCGTAACTCCACCGCGCTCAATGATTCGCTTGCCGAGAAAAAACGCCTCGAAACAGAAATCAAAGCTCTCGAAAAAACCGGCCCCAAACGCCCAGAAACCATGAGCGTGTTGGACGACCCCGCACCCGCCGACTGCCCCATCCACATTCGTGGCAACATCCGCAACCTCGGCCCCACCGTCCCCCGCGGCTTCATCCAGGCCGCCAAAATCCCCAACACCCCCGCCATCCCCACCGACCAAAGCGGGCGCCTTCAGTTCGCCCAATGGATCACCCATTCGCAAAATCCTCTCGCTGCCCGCGTCCTCGTTAACCGCGTCTGGATGCACCTCTTTGGCGAAGGCCTCGTCCGCTCGGTCGATAACTTCGGCGCCACTGGCGATCTCCCCACCCACCCCCTCCTGCTCGACCACCTCGCCTACGACTTCATGGCCGACGGTTGGTCCCTCAAAAAACTCGTCCGTCGTCTCGTTCTCACCCGCGCCTATCAGCTCACCTCCCTGCCCGCATCCGATACCCAGTGGCAGTCTGCCCACGCCAAAGACCCCGAAAACAAACTGCTCTGGCGCGCCCATCGCCGCCGACTTGATGCCCACGCTCTGCGTGATGCCATGCTCACCCTCTCCGGCAAACTCGACCCCACTTACCTCGGCCCTAATGTCCAGGCTGATTCCGTTGATGCCAACAGCAGTGGCGCACAGAACCTTGAATACGACTACATCTTTGCCGATACCCGCCGCAGCCTCTATGCCCCCGCCTTCCGCAACAAACGCCTCGAAATCTTCGAAGCCTTTGACTACGCCGACATCAACGGCCCCATCGGCCAGCGCACCCGCAGCACCATCGCCCCCCAGGCCCTCTACTTCCTCAATCACCCCTTCGTCATTGAGCAATCCCAAGCCGCCGCTCAGCGCCTCCTCGCCGACAAAACCCTCACCACCCCCGACGCCCGCATCACCCACCTCTGGCTCGCCACCCTCGGCCGCCCCCCCACCCCCAAAGAACACCAAACCGCCCACACCTTCCTAACCTCGTCCTCCTCCTCGTCCTCCTCGTCCTCCTCGTCCTCCTCCTCCGAATCCCTCCACGCCCAACTCATCCAAACCCTCCATTCCACCACCGACTTCCGCTTCCTCGATTAAGGCATACGTGTTCTCGTTTTCCGTTTTCAGTGTTCTGTGAACACCAAAAAATCGCCGCCACATCTTCACCGAACACCGAACACGGAAAACGAACAAACCTCCCCCACCATGCTCACCCGCCGCCATCTCCTTCAAACCACCGCCTGCGGCTTCGGCTCCCTCGCCCTCAACGCCCTCGCCTCGCAGGGATCTCAGATCTCAAATTTCAAATCTCAAATCCTCTTCCCCCACCACCCCCCCCGCGCGAAGCGCGTCATCTTCCTCTTCATGGCCGGTGGCGTCTCCCAGATCGATTCCTTCGATTACAAACCCAAGCTCATCGAGAAAGACGGCATCGCTTTCGACTTCGATGACGCCCGCACCGTCGCCAAGACCGGCAAAGGCGCTGCCATGCGCGTCATGAAGCCCCTGTGGGATTTCAAACAGCGCGGCCAGTCCGGCCTCTGGGCCTCTGACCTCTTTCCCCACATGGCCCAGCACATGGACGATCTCTGCGTCGTCAAAGGCATGCACACCGAAGGCGTCGCCCACGGCCCCGCCACCCTCTTTCTCCACACTGGCACCACCAACTTCATCCGCCCCAGCATGGGCGCCTGGATCAACTACGGCCTCGGCACCGAAAACGAAAACCTCCCCGGCTTCGTCTCCATCTCCCCCAGCCTCAGCAATGGCGGCCCACGCAATTACGGCACCGCCTTCCTGCCCTCCCGCTACCAAGGCACCCCCCTCGGCCGCGCCGGCCTGCATGCTTCCCAAGCCAACATCAAAAACCTAACGAACACCCATTTCACCGGCACCTCCAAAGCCCGCCAGTTTGATCTCCTCCGTAGCCTGCACCAAGAGCAACTCCAGCGGGCCTCCGTCGCTGGACACGAGCAAGAAGTCGAAGCCGTCATCGAGTCCTACGAGCTCGCCTGGCGCTTGCAATCCAAAGCCCCCCACACCCTCGACATCGACACCGAATCAGCCGCCACCAAGCAGCTCTACGGCATCGATGAAAAACTCACCGACAACTTCGGCCGCCAGTGCCTCATGGCCCGCCGCCTCGCCGAATCCGGTGTCCGCTTCATCCAAGTCAATTACAGCGACAACTCCAACAACCCTGCCTGGGATCAGCACTCCAACATGCCCAAGCACAAAGACCACGCCCTCGCCGTGGACAAACCCATCGCCGGCCTGCTCCAGGACCTCAAACAGCGCGGCTTGTTGGAAGACACCCTCGTCTGGTGGGGCGGCGAGTTCGGCCGCACCCCCTACGCCCAAAGCAACGGCACCGGTCGCGACCACAACCCCGGCGGCTTCTGCCAATGGCTCGCTGGAGCGGGCGTCAAACCCGGCTTCTCCTTTGGCGAGACCGAC
>JBIIUD010000079.1:0-8024 GCA_044340175.1 Verrucomicrobiaceae bacterium | reverse complement strand
AACCGCCACCATCTGGCCATACTGGTAAAGGTAAGCGCGCTGCTGACTGAGGCTTACCACAATGCTGCGCCCATGCGTGTCCCCCCGGTCCAAGACACCCCCCAACTCCGGAACCACCGAGCACCCACTCACCAAAAGCAATCCCGGCACGAACAACCCTGCCAGCCTACGCCAGTGCAACAATCTATGAACCATCGAATCACCATCAAGCATCTGTCCGGCCAACGTAGGCCACGAAATCCATTCTGACCAATTGAAAAGCCAAACGGTGGACGACGTACCTTCCCCATGCTGCGCATCTTCCTCACCCTCATTTTCACCGCTACCCTCCTCCACTCCGCCGAACCCGAGGGCAAACTTCGCATCGTCGTCTTCGGTGCCCATCCCGATGATGCCGAATACAAAGCTGGCGGCACCGCCATCAAATGGGCAGCACTCGGACACCAGGTCAAACTCTGCTCCGTGACCAATGGCGACATCGGTCACTGGCGCAACGCTGGTGGCGAACTCGCGCAACGACGAATTGCCGAGGCCAAAGCCTGCGCCGCCAAATGGGGTGTGACCTCCCAGGTGCTCGACATTCACGACGGCGAACTCCTTCCCTCCCTGGAAAACCGCAAACTCATCACCCAAGTCATCCGCGAGTGGCAAGCTGACATCGTCATCTCACATCGCCCCTGGGACTATCATCCCGATCACCGCTATGTGGGTGTTTTGGTTCAGGATGCCTCTTTCATGGTCACTGTTCCTTTTTTCTGCCCCGACATCCCTGCCTTGAAGAAAAATCCGGTCTTCATGTATTCCAGTGACGGCTTTCAAAAACCCTACCCCTTCACACCCACGATCGCCATCGGCATCACGGAAGCAGAAATGGCTCGAAAATTGGACGGTATCCACGAACTCACCTCTCAAGCGTACGAAGGCGGGGCGAATGGCAGTGCCGAGCATGTCGAGAAAAACGTGCCGCCCGCCGAGAATGAAACCGCTCGCCGCGCCTGGTTGCAACGCCGTTGGCACCTGCGGCAATCGAGCGAGGCAGAACGTTACCGCGCTGATCTCATCAAATGGTATGGCGAAGCGAAAGGCAAAAGCTTCAAGTTCTCGGAGACCTTTGAACTTTGCGAATACGGCAGCCGACCTAGCGACGCCGAACTCAAAGTCCTATTCCCCTTCTTTGAGTGACAAAAAAATGGGGCGCATGCCAAAGCATACGCCCCACTGCTTCAGAGACTAAGCTCCCGATTCTCAGTCCTTCGGCAAAATCACAGCGTCGATGACGTGAATGACGCCATTATCGGCAGCCACATCAGCCGTCACTACCTTAGCGCCATCAATCGTCACACCGCCCTCTGTCGCGAGGGTTACTTTGGAGCCCTGCACCGTAGCAACCTTGCCAGCCTTAACGTCGGCTGCCATCACCTTACCTGCAACAACATGATAGGTTAGAACCGCGACGAGTTTCTCCTTGTTTTCAGGCTTCAACAAACTCTCAACGGTGCCCGCAGGCAGCTTTGCAAAGGCTTCATTGGTTGGCGCGAAGACAGTGAACGGACCGGCACCTTTTAAAGTATCTACCAATCCAGCCGCTTTGACAGCGGTCACAAGCGTGGAGAAGTTTGCATTGCCCGCCGCCACATCCACGATGTCGCCGGCTTTGCCGATTTGAGGAGCAGAAAGTGAGAAAGTCAGTGCAGCGAATAGAGTTAGGTAATTTCTCATGGTTAGTTTGGGCTGTTGGATTGGAGGTTTTAGTTTGATGGTGTATTCACCACCAAGGCTAATAACGGCCCCCTAACTAAACTGGACGAAAATTTTGTTTTCCTTACCGCTAATTATTTAGCGTCTTATTTCGACACCTCCAACGACCTTCAGACGTATGGGGAGGTCCGCAGCCAGTCGCTCATTTGCTTGCTAGCCAAAGCACATGCGCCCCTGGATTGTGCTTATCTGGTGACAAGCGCCCACCCACTTTTACCGCCAGAGAACGCAAAAGAGGTACCGCATTGGAGCGGATTACCCCACGTCCATTTCCAGCCCCGTAGCCATGGATGATCTTCACTCCCCTGTGCCCGTGCATCACGCCGCGGTCCACTGCGCGCAAAATCTTCTCGCGCGCTACTTCCCATGTCTCACCAGCATGAGCCA
Source organism: Verrucomicrobiaceae bacterium (assembly GCA_044340175.1). Classification (GTDB taxonomy): domain Bacteria; phylum Verrucomicrobiota; class Verrucomicrobiia; order Verrucomicrobiales; family Verrucomicrobiaceae; genus JAGRPD01. The sequence goes on along the minus strand of JBIIUD010000079.1, from coordinate 5,879 downwards.
CATCCACTTCCAACACTCCTTGCAGGCTTCGCCCTCGAAGCGATTCACCGCACTTCGGACAAACCGTCATCCTCCCCGGCTCCACCGGGAACTCACATGTTGGACAAAAGGTTTCGCTCATTGGAAAGTCAGCTTGGCATTGCCCCGCCCTACCTTCCAGGGATTTCATCAACTGCCCGTGCAATCAACGGGTTGGAACGCTCGTTCAGCGATTGGTTCGATTGACCTCTGAGCGCTCACAGCCGCAAGCAGAGTTAAAAAGACGCGACTGATAAAGCCACTCCGCGCCCTCAGGCACTTGTCTCTTTCTCTTGCCCTCGCGCCCCGGGACCAAGTGGTCTCGGGGCGCGAAAAACATTTGGAAGCCCCAATTCATGCGACGCAGGGTCGTTTGCTGCGGTTGATCACTTTGCCTTCAGGGAACCATAGGCACAGCTTTGATCTCCACCTTGCCGCTTTCCATGGCTGTTTTCGTGGGAGTGTCGCCTGCGATCATCGGCAGTTGGGCCAGGATGAAGTAGCCAGCGCCCTCACCTTTCACAATCAATCCCTGATAAGTCACAGTGCGTGTCACTGACACCAGCAGAGGTGGCACAGCCATTTCGAGCAGTGGGTTGTTCTGTTTCAACGTCACTTTCCCAGTGAAAGTTCCTCTAGCGGCGTTGAAAGCCAAAGTCATTTTCCGTGTGTTTATCAGTGGGTCCAGACTGAAGGTTACCCTATTGTTCAGCGCCACGTTGGCCTTGGTATTGGGTTGCAGCGGCTCCGCTGCTGCAATGCCGGCACCAGTTAGAAGGACCTCGATCTCGTTAGCAGCATCTGTCAGTCCCATCACCCTCGACTGGGCTTGCAGGTTGCTGGCAGTTCTGGGTGTTGGTGCCACATAACGAGCCCCCGCCACCTTGACCGCCAACATCCCCGGCGCAGGGAAACCTGTTTTATAGAGTCGGTTGGACGCCGCAGCATTCGCCGGACGGGTCCAGGTCAAATCACCTTCCACCGTGTTGTCGATAGGATTAGTCTCGGCCGCAATGCCAAGCTCCCCAAGCACCGAGCCCCTCGCCGTCGCGGCATAAAGCGGACGGAACAGTAATATCTGCCCGGCAGGCCCCACAAAGGTCGCCATGGTGATGGCGCTGCCGTCGCTCAACCTTCCCGAAAGGGTCAGACGCCCAGTCGTGGGCGCTACCGTGAAGGACAGATAACCTGCCCCCACAGGGGCCTGACTGCTGTTCAGAGCGGTATCGACGAGGTCCAGTTTCGTCGTGTACAAACCTGCCAGAGCTGTTGCTTGCACCGCCGGTGCCCTAGTGCCCCAAGGATTACGCCAGCCTTTGAAGGCCGCCGTGGTCGTGCCGTCACTGATCGTAGAAGTGTCCAGAATGGTACCCGTCAAAGTATCCACCAGCAGACTCACCGTCAGGTTGACCGTTGCGTTCACTCGGATGGTGGCCGTAACTGAGAGGCGATTCAAAGGTGCCGTCGGGATGGTCGCCCGCACTCCTCTGAAGGAGTAAGCTCTAGCTCCGATGGTGACCCTACCTGAGACCACGCTAGTAGCCGCCACCGTCATGTCAAACTGCCCTCCCAGAGCACCGTTGCTTCCGCTGACGATACCATCCAAAATCGCGCTGCGCTGAATCGGACCCGTGAACACGCCTAGAGCACCCGTTGGTAGAGGATTGATCAGTATCCGGGTGGACAGAACGGCCGTGCCGGTCACGTTTCGAGCCGTGATTACGACCACATAAGGCGTGGCCTTGACTGCGACGGGTGTGCCTGAAATTTCACCCGTCGATGGGTTAATGCTCAAACCCGTAGGCAAACCGGTGGCGGTGAAGCGAGCGACAGAACGGTAAATGCTGTTGAGCGGTTCATCTGCCTTGATGCCTGGAGTGAAAGCATAGACCACACCCACTTGTCCGGGAGGCAGATCACCACTGTAATCCCACTCAGGACGGGAGGTAGGCGGACCGGTGTAGGGGGCCTCAAGACTGGCCGCAAAGCTCGTGACAGTGCCATTGTCGTTGGTCAGCACCACGCGATAGCTGCCATAGGTCGCCACGCCTGCGGTGCGATTCAGGGTGGCACTGACCTCTCCGACCACGTTCGCAAATCCTGAACCTGAATTGAACTGCCATTGAATACCCGTGACCGTGCCGATGCTACTGAATGTGAAGCTGGTGCTCACCCCTTCGGCTGCGATGACTTTTTGGGGTTGCTCAGTGATCAGTGGCAGACCATTGACGACCAGGAAGGCCGGGGCGCTGATCACGCTGCCGTGGCTGTTGCTCACCCGCACACGATAAACCCCGGCATTGGCCGTGCTAGCCGTAAGGGTGAGCGTGCGATTGGTGGCGTTGTTGATGGGCTGCCCGTAGTAGAGCCACTGATAGCTCAACGGCGCAGCGCCCACGGCCGTGACCGCAAACGAGACGAAATCAGAAGCAAAGGCATCAAGGACCGATTGCGGCTGAAAGGTGATCACTGGCACGAGACCCGCCCCTGGACCGTCAATTACAAGCAAGCCTGTCGTGGCAAACAACGTGGTATTCCAAGACAAGGGCGCCGTTAACATCGGCAAACTCAGTGTGACGTCGGCAAGATCCACAGTGGCTCCTGACAGAAATTGCAAGATTTGAAATTGATGCCCCGCCTGAGGCACGTAGCCAGAGCCAAAGCGGACTTCGATGCTCCCGTCCACTGTGATTGCTGCATCGCTGCTGACGAAGTTGAGGGCATCAAATTGCCCTGCCGCAGACCCAGTGATATCAAACACCACTTTCCCTCCGCTTTGCAGCGTGAAGTTCTTGCTCACTGCCACAACCCGAGCACCACCCTCCGTGCCAGGGTGCAAAGTAGCACCGGATTCCACAAGCAGACCTGAGGCAGCAGCGGAACTGGAAGCGATGCCATCAGAATTGAACTCCACCGAAACGGTTTCCGATACGATGAGAGAAATCGGGAACGATGGACTCGCGATAGTAACAGAACCCGTGCCACCGACTTTGAGCGTGTTCACAGGAACGACTGTCGTGGGGTCCACAATGAAGGAACCGTTGAAGGTGGTGTGGTTATTGGCCTTCAATACTACCACGCTGCCCGTCGTGCCCACTGTCCCATAGATGTTGTTGGTGCCCGAGACGGTGACAGCCTCGCCCGTCAACTGAATCGGACTGCCCTCACGTCCACTGATGCTGAAACCAATGTCCAGCGCATTGGCCCCAGTCAGGGGTTGCGTAAACTCGATAGTGCCAAAATTGAGAAACGATAAACTGGTGCCCAGCGCGCTTTTGTTGCCCACCTTGATGAGTCCTCCCGAAACAGGCACCGCACCCTGAACCCCAAGAGCAATCTTGTAGAGGTTCGGGTTGGCCACTGGGAGTTCCAAGGTGCCCTCGCCCGTCTTGATCAGCCGATCCGTCACGAGCAGATTGCCCATGGTGATCGCTCCGTCCAGTCTCAGTGCGCCACCTGCTTCGACCGCTACGGTCGCCACAGTCGGACTGAAAACGAGTGGATTGGCGATCGTCGATGAACCGGCGGTTGCTGTGAGATTGGTCAAGGTAAGCGCGTTGCCGATTAATAAGACGGAGGAACCCAGTGTGAAATTACCCACTCCATTCGTCGCACCAGAAAAGGCCACGCTGCCGGGCCCTACCAAGCCCACGCCAAAGGCATTGACGTTTCCGCCGATGACTAAGTCCGCAGCATTGAGCAGTTGAATCGTTCCCGCACCGCTGAGGGTGCGGTCCACCCCGAGCGTCATGGACTGAGTGATGCGTAATGTGCCGCCTAGCGTCACATCGTTCGTGCTGTCGCCGAGAGCTGCATCACTCGAAATCTCCAATGTCCCCGCCCCCAGCGTGACCGCTCCCGTGAAGGTATTGGTGTTCGTGAGCGTAAGCAATCCCGGGCCAACCTTGATGAACCCTGCGCTTCCAGTGATGAGCGAGGCAAGCGTTGCCGACTCTGACAGAATCTGGAGGCGCGGGGCACTGCCAGTCAGCCGCAATGTGCCGCCAGTGAGCGTGACCGTACCTTCCTCAATGATTACGGAGCGCGCCTCTTGCTCTCCGTCAATCGTGACCGTGAACGGCCCAGTCGCGTCAGCACCCGCAGAGAAGGCCGCCTTGCTGCCAGGCACCCAGGCTGCCGTCGCCCCATCACCTGCGGCTGAGGCCGTCCAAAAAGCATCCGATCCCCAAGTGCCTGCAGGTGAAGGACCACCCGCACCAAGTGTGGAGCCATTAGAGTCCCAGGCCAACGGAGCCACCTCGTCCTCATAGGTCAGCACGAAGTCATCGATCCCAAAAGTATCCCGGGTTCCAGATCCGGTAGAACTGGTCAGGGCAACGATGCGCACCCAAACCAATGGCTGATTTGCCAGCGACGCCAAGGCGGCTTCGCCGAAGGTCACGTTGGTTGAACCAAAGGCACCAGGGTCAGCAAAAACACCTATGGTTTGCCAAGTCGAGGGCGAAAGTCCGACTCCAACCTGAATGCTCCAAGCTGTTGACCGTGGTTGCGAATCGAAGATCTGCGCCTTGAAGCTGAGACCCGTGAGGTTCTTACCAGTGGAGTTGATCGCAATGTTGAAAGAAGCCCCGGGATCACCAAAAGCGCCGATTTGACGAACACCAAGCGCGCGGTTGGCACTAGCGAATTGCGTCGTCGCCGACGCATTGCTTGGCAAATCGGCGACAGCAGCCACGTTTCGGAAGTTTCCGGACCCTTGGGTCCAAGCCGATGCAGACTCACTGGAGGTTACCAGCGTTGCAGGAGTCCCTAGAGCAGCCGCTGCAGCGGCAGTATAAACGCTCCACCCAAGTGGCAATCCCGAACCCAACGTATTAAAATCCTGGGTGTAACTTGTGCCCGTAAGCGTGACTGATGGGAATGTTACAGTCAGCGCTGCATTGACACTCGTCGCCGTGTTCGCTGTCCCCGGCCCAGTCACCACCACGGAGTAATTCCCCGCTTGGCCAGGCTGAACATTGGTCAAGGTCAGCGTCGGGCTGTTGGGGGCACCGAGACTGATTCCATTACGCCGCCAATCATAGCTTAAGGGACCATCCCCACTTGCCACCACGGTGAACACGGCGGTTCCATTGATCTTGATACTTTGCGGCTGTGGCTCCGTTGCAATGGCCACCGGCACCAACGTGGTGAAGGTGAAAGGAAAGTTCGCCTGCATTCCAAACGCATCCACATCAGTCACCTGCGCACTGTTAACCGTGACCGTGTGGAGAGTGCTCATGGCCAGCGGGCTGTTGGGGGTCAAGACGTAAGTTGTAGCAAAGTCCGCCGCATTGAAGCCTGGACTCAAAGTAAACGGAACGTCTGGGCTGAGGGTGACTGCGCCGGGTTGCAGCTTGACCCCTTTGCTGAAGGTGATCGTGATGCCTGAATCCGGGAGTACGCCGGTTGCGCCGTTGGCGGGTGTCGTCGCTGTGACAATCACGAAATTGGTGAAGCTAATTGGCACCGTGTTGCTATTCACCGACTCGCCCGCCGCATTGGTGGCGCGTACAAAAAACGAGCGTGTGGCGACGGTGGCCTGAGTCACTTCCAACGTTGTCCCGGTCTGACCCGTTAGCAACGTCGCTGCACCCAGGTTACTCGCATCACCTTCATACCACTGCAGCATCACCGGCGCAGACCCTGCGGTCACCGCAGCGGTCAGTTTCGCCACCGTATTGATCGGGACTTCGAGGCTGGTCGGAGTCACATTCACTACGGGTGTGATGGCGGTCTCCGTGGTAAAGGTGAAGGACGTGTCAGCAGCCATGGCAAGTGCATTAGTATCGGTGATTTGACTGGCAGTGAGGCGCACCGAAACGAGGGTTCCAAAGGGCAGCGGTGCGCTGGGGGTCAGC
>JBIIUD010000068.1:0-8328 GCA_044340175.1 Verrucomicrobiaceae bacterium | reverse complement strand
CTCCTCGGTGATTTCCCAGGCCTCATCCATACAAAAGGATGCCCCCATCCAGCCATCGGAGCGCACATGCCACTTCGTTGGATACCTCGGGTTGAGTGGGTGATCAAAAAACGTGATGCCTTCGACCACCCCTTTGCGCTCGCTCCCCGTCCCTACGGCCACTGGCCCACTGTAATCCATCCATCGCGCTGGCTTCCCGAAAATGTCCGGCTCACCCGTTGGTCCCTCGCTGCTAGTCAGCTTCCCGCCCCCAAAATGCGCCGACAAACTTTTGGCCACACGCACGGCCAGTAGGCCAAAATTCGTTTTTCCTAGCACCACATTTTCTTTACCCGCTGGCGGCCTGAAGGTCGTCTGGATCTCCAGTTCCCTTTCCCCTCCTTCGAGGCTTCGGAGGGCCGAAATCACCTCCTGCTCCATGAGTTCCAGGCCCTCTGCATTGTACCACCCGAGTCGCACTGCCATCAGACCCTCCTGCGCTCCATCCTGATAGGCCAGCCATTGCTTCTGCCGAATCTGCCCACCTGTCTTGGCATTGTTCGCCCAAAAATTGACCCCACCCACATCCACGTGGGAGAACCAAATGGAGCAATGATGATCATGGTCTGGCGCTCCAGGATGACCCATGCGGGTCAGACTCACTCCTGACGGCCCATTGAAAGGATGAAAAAACGGACGTGGCTGATCGCCCCCATGGTGCCAGCGTGTGACTTCCTCTCCTTCCACGGTTATCGCGACTTGGGCATGAGGCAGCGGCGTCAACTCAACACTTGCAGGCTGCCATGCTTGTTTCGGCTGCGCCAGGGCTTCCAACGCTAGCGAAATGCTGCACGCTGTCATTAAAAGACAAGATCTCATCTTCCCTTTACGGCCCCATGTCCGCTCTATTTTCAGCGCTCTCATGCAGGATCTGACTCCATCAAAATAGATCTCCTCGCATTTGACAGGAAGATGGGCATCCCGAAAGCTGTTGATCTCCCATGTCTCTCCCCTCTCCCGATCCTTTACCCAAACCTGCCGCTCCGGCTGATTTGGAAATCAAAGACGCTCAACTCATCTTCAACCACGTTTGGAAACAGCTTGAAGAGGAATTTGGCCGCGGACAGTTACGGTTTCCAAAAGAGTTGATCCTGCTCGGGGGTGCTCCAGGCGCTGGCAAGGGCACCAACACGGACTTCATCCGCAAGCTGCGCGGCATCACCGCCGATCCCATCGTCGTCAGCGCCCTTCTCGACAGTCCGGAAGCCCAAAAACTCAAGTCCCAGGGCGGCATGGTGGGAGACCGTGAAGTCGTCGGCATCCTCTTCCGCAAACTGCTGGAACCCGAACAACAAAACGGCGCCATCCTCGATGGATTCCCACGCACCCAGGTTCAGGTGGAATGCCTCAAGATGCTCTTTGATGAAATGATGCGTTTGCGCCGCGATTTCTCCGCCACCTCTGATGCGGCCCATTTCAAGCAACCGATCTTCCACATCATGGTGCTGTTTGTCGATGAGTCAGAAAGCGTCGCCCGCCAACTCAAACGCGGCAAAGAGGTGCTGGCCCACAATGCGGAGGTCAGACGCTCAGGCCTCGGTGAGCTTTGGGAAGAACGCCCCACCGATTTCGACGCCAAACTGGCTAGCAATCGCTACAAGGTGTTCAAAGAGAAAACTTACGACGCCCTCGTCTCCCTCAAGGAGATCTTCCACTACCATTTCATCAACGCCCAGGCTCCACTCGAGTTGGTGCAGGAAAACATCATCCGAGAGCTGGAATACCAAAGCTCCCTGGAACTGGACCCCCGGACCTTCGATGTCCTCCGCACACTGCCCGTCGCCAGCGAGATCATCCGCCATGCCCGGCAGGATCTGGTGCGCCGCCTGGATAGTTATCAGGTCGAGCACCCTGAACTCATGCGCGCCGTCGTCGATTTCATCGAGTCCAAAATGATGCCCATCGTCGTGCGTCACGCCATTTCCGGTCGCGCTGACATCAATTCCGAAAACAAACTGTTCCATGACCCCAACGCGTTGACCATTCTCATCGACATCTTCTCTGAGCGCGGTTTTCACGCGACCGTTGATTTGCACCGAGTCGAAATCCCCGACCGTTTCGACCTCCAAACGGGTGAGGTTCACTGCCGAATGAAGAAAGTTTTTCGCTTCAACATCCGCTTCAAAGGTTCAGAAATCCGCCGCGGCTAGGCCAGCAGCCCAAAAACAACCGAAGCCCCCAGCCCCCTCTGAACAGGACCCGACGGGTTCTTGGCAAAAGCAACGCACAGGTTTCTTAAGTTCCCACTTGCAAATTCGTGGCAAAACATGATGAGCTAAGCCCGGCGGAAATCATTCCGCTTTTCTGAATGGCGGATCGCTACAAGGTCTATGAACAACTGGGAGCCGGCGGTGTTGGCACGGTTTTTCGCGCCTATGACTCGCAGCTGAAACGTTGGGTGGCGATCAAACGCCTGACCATCGATAGCGAGGCCCGGGATAGCGGGGCCGATATCCAAGAGGAACTGCGCCAAGAGGCCGATTCTTTGGCCACGCTCCGAAATCCAAACATCGTTACCATCTTTGACGTGGCCAGCGATGATGATGGCCTCTTCATCGTCATGGAATTGCTCGAGGGCGAGGATTTGGCAGACGTCGTCGCCCGGGGCCCCCTGCCCTATGATGATTTCAAGGAGTTGGCCTATCAAACCCTGGAGGGCCTGCTGGCCGCTCATCAGCACCACATTCTGCATCGGGATATCAAACCCGAAAACATTAAGGTCGAGCGACTTCCCGGGGGACGGATGCAGGCAAAAATCATCGACTTTGGTCTCGCCCGTGTGGGTCTAAAAGCGCGCAAGCAAACCGAGGACATCAGCGGCACCGTTTTGGGCTCCATCCATTACATGGCTCCCGAGCAGCTCACACGCGAACCCGTGGACGAGCGCACCGACCTCTACTCCCTCGGCTGTGTCTTCTACGAGGCACTCTCCGGTCAAAAGGCCTTTGACGGCCCCAGCATGTCCGACGTGATCGACAAGCACATCAATCACGAAATCACCCCTCTTCACGCCATCGCACCCCATGTGCCGCCTTGGCTAGGCGCGTGGGTGGAGCGGCTCATGGCACCCCGCCCGGATGACCGCCCGCTCAACGCACAGCAGGCCATGGAGGAGTTCCGCGCCTGGGAAAGAATGCCCTCCATGGTGCCTTACATGCCCTGGATGGCCATGCCGATGATGCCGGACCCGAACGCCTACGCCGCTGCGGCCAGCGTCCCGCCAGTCGCAGAAGAAGTCATCGCCGTTGCTGTCATTGACGATGAACCGCCTGTCGTGCGCCGGGCCAGCACTCCGGTTCAGCCCCGCCGCCCAGGCAACCCTCCCTCCAGCATCCACCGCGCAGGCCCTACCTCCGGCTCCAGTTCCACTCGTCTCAGCCAAACCGGTCAACTGCATGAGCCCAGCCCCAAGGCCAAGTCCAAACTCCCGTTGATTCTAGGCGCTCTCGCCCTCCTTGGTAGCGCAGCTGCTTTCTTCATGCTCAAAGGCGGCAAAGCAGAGTCCTCAGCCCCCGCCTCGAATGATCAAACCGCCCCTTCCCGCCTGACCCAGTTTGACCTCCCCGCCGACCGCATGATGCCGCCGCTCGATGAGGATCGCGCGCTGCACTTCGTCGCTGATGTCGGCACCCTCCAGGCAGGGCGCAGTTCCGACGGCAAACCCTTCCCGGCCTATGCCAACGACAGCGTCGTGGACTGGCGCGATGTTTCCCCACGCGGCACCGACAATGCCTTGCAGCCTTGGCAGGGCAAAGCAACCTTCGCTCCAAAACGGGCAGTCTGGCCCACCGCCGCCACCGGGCCCTCCGTCAAAGGCAATCGCGCGGCTCTCCAGTTCAAATCCGCACCCACTGCCCCACTCTGCCTCGAAGGCTCCTTTAACCAAGCTGCCAAAGCCTTCCCCTTTGGCGGTGAACCCCACAAAGGAGCCCCGGGTCTCAGTGTCGCCCTGGTCTTTCAAAATGGCGATTCCGCACGCGCGGGAACGGTGCTTCAACTCCGTGGCGAAGGCGCAGACTCCCTGGCTGTCATGCTGACAGCCGACAAGAAGCTGCAAATTCTTGGCAGCAGCGCTGCAGGCAGAGTGCAAATGGAAAGCCAACAGATTGACGTCAGCCTACCCACGATTGCCGTGGTGACCTGGGAAGCCTCCTCTGGAAAGCTGCATCTACTCGCCCTCAATCCACCCGCAGAAAGCAAGGGCAAGGTGCCACTGTTTCAAGGCGCTTCCACAGCCTCTGCCGCCCCACCAAAGTCTCCGCTAGTGAACATCCAAATTGGCAGCGGTGAATCCTCTCCGGCTGGACAGTTTCATGGATTCCTCGCCGAAATCATCGTTTACGCCTCCGCCCTCAACGAGGAGCAGCGCCGCATCCTCGGCTCTACGCAACTGAAGTCCTACTACTTCAAGCTGTAGAGGCCATTGCGAAACCCGCCGTAGTGGGGGCATTCCTGCCCCCAGTCCATTTGATCGGGCCAGGAATGGCCCGATTACCTCAGTTTTGCAACCAGCTCTGTTGTCAAAGCTTTCTACAAGCCTCAGAGTTCAACAAGCCTGTCTCAACGGTGTTCAATCACATCGCCCAGACTGAATCTCACCTTTGGCAGCACCGCGTATTTGTCATCTTCGGACCGATAACCCGCCGGGCAGAGCACAGCGGTCGTGTAAGCTCCACCCGTGAGTCCAAGGATCTCGTCGAACTTCGCTGCCACAAATCCCTCCATCGGGCAGGTATCAATTTTTAACAGGGCGGCGGCCAGCATGAACTGCCCCAGAGCGATGTAACTCTGCTGCTTTGCCCAATCGCCCAGCCAGCCCTTTTCTTGGCCTGACTGCCGAAACCCCGCCACCATGTTCCTGAAGCCAATCAAAGCCTCCGGTGTGCCGCCACGCACTTCCATCATGCGCCGAATGTTCGTGTCGATATGGTCCTCCGGCATTTCACGGAAGGTGGTCATCACCACCAAGTGGGAGCAATCCGCCACCTGCCTTTGATTCCAGGCATGCGGCACCAGTTGCTCTCTCAACTCAGGATCTTGGATGACCAAGAATTTCCACGGCTGCATGCCGAACGAGGACGGAGTCAGCACCAAGGACTCTTCCAAACTGGACCACGTCTCCGCGGGAATTTTCTTGGCGGCATCAAACACTTTGCAGGCATAGCGCCACTTCAGGGAGGAAACGATATCAGAGGGAGTCATGGTCATTCAGGATATAGGACGCCTGCCCCGCATTGATGGATTCGTCAAACGTTCGTCTTCATATTTCACTGCTGGACTCACCACAAAGCTACCCCCCCCAAAAAAAAGTGGTCCGGCGGGACCCAACCATATCCCGCCGGACCTTAGGGTGACCTGAGAGCCGCCAACCATGAAGTAGCTCTCAGATCTGTCGTCTTTTTTCCCAGGATTCATGCCCTGAGAAACAGTAGAAGCTTTCGCTCCCAACCAAGAGCATTTAGAGCAGCCTTTGGGCCAAGTCTGAGCGGTGATTCAAAAAAAACGGCTTATTTTCATTTTTCGGGCTCATAACAATGAACCCCGTCCTTGCAGACGCCTCCCGGCGTTTCACTATCTGACTCTATCATTGCATCATGAATCAGTTTGCCCTCTTCAGGCTCCCAGATGGGCGCGCATGGCTCGGTGAAGGCCCGTTCGAGGCCTTGGCCGAAGCTCCCACCGACGGACCTGCGTTCTATTGGAACGACTTCGACCTCAGCGACCCCACCCCCTGGAAGCGTCCTGCGCGAGTGGTTCCTCTCACCGCCGAAAATACCACCCCTTGGAGCCATTTGCCCTGGCCGCGGGTCAATTGGCGGCACCCTTCTACCGAATACTTCGAGATGGCTTTCCGCCGTATCCGCCGGGATGTCATCGCTCGCCGCCTTGAAAAAATGGTTCCCGTCCTGACGGAACACGGTGTGCGCGTCGAAGGCCGATGGGAGCGTTTGCTCGACCGTGTCCTCTCCGCCCCCGCAGGGTTCTGGGGCTACGCTTGTGTTGACGGGGACCATGGCTTTGCTGGTGCCACTCCAGAACTGCTTTTTCACGCCAACGGCGCTGAAGTCGAAACGATGGCCCTAGCCGGCACCGCCAAACCCGGCACCGACGAGGCCTTCATGCTGGACGTCAAAGAGATCGAGGAGCACGAACTGGTCGCAGGTTACCTCGAGTCCCAGCTTTCTCGCCTTGGCCACGTCTCCCGCAGTCCTCGAGGACTCTGCCAAGCGGGTGCGCTCACCCATTTCAAAACTCAACTCACCGTCACCCTCGACCAACCCGCCAACCCCACCAGCCTCGTGCCTTGGCTCCACCCGACCCCCGCCGTCGGCTGCCTGCCACGCGAAGAACCCTGGCTGGACAAACTGCGCGAGTACCGCCGCCTCCTCGAAGTACCCCATTTCTTTGGCGCCCCCTTTGGCTTCACTCTCAATGGAGAGACCCACATGGTCGTCAGCATTCGGGGCATCGCCTGGCAGGGTGACAAAGGCTTCCTGCCCTCTGGCTGTGGCATCGTCGGTGCCAGTGCTTACGATCACGAATGGCGTGAGCTGCGCTTGAAACGGGAGGCTGTCATGCACATGCTCGGACTTGCCCGCCCCTGAACCCATGACCCAAGCCGCCCTCATCCAAGCCGTCCTCCGCTTGCTTGCAGAGGTCGGTGTGCGTGAGATTTGCGTCGCCGCGGGTGCGCGCAACGCACCCGCAATCGCCGCACTTCTCGAAAGCCGAAACGTCAAGCTGTGGAACTTCTTTGAAGAACGCAGTGCCGCCTTCTTCGCCCTCGGTCGCGTCCGTGCCACCGGGCGCCCCGTCGCCGTTTTGACCACCTCTGGCACGGCCGCAGCCGAACTCCTGCCCGCTCTCGTTGAAGCCTACTATCAGGCGCTTCCACTCGTCGCCTTCACCGCTGACCGCCCCAAAGCCTACCGTGGCACCGGTGCCCCCCAAGCCATCGAGCAGGCAAATCTGTTCGGGCCTTACACGCCCACCACCTGGGACCTCGACCTCACTTCAGAGATTCCACCGGCCTCGACCGCTCAGCTCAACGCTCCCGTCCACCTCAACCTCTGCCTCGACGAACCCCTCGCCACGAACGTCCCTGGCATCGACTTCGCCATTCCCACAGCACCACGCCCAGTCGCAGCCACCCCAACACCGCCGGATCTGACTGCTTTCCGCAACAGCCCCCGCCCAGTCGTCCTCGCCGCAGGGCTCACCCCCGCCGAAGCTGCCGAAGTCACCCCGTTCCTACTCTCCCTCAACGCCCCCATCGTTGCTGAGGCCACCGCCAACCTCTGGCACCAGTCGGCACTCCACCATCTCCTTTGGCCAGCCTCCGAGACGGCCCTCACCCAGTTGCATCCCAGCCACGTCCTACGTCTCGGCTCAGTGCCCACGACTCGCTGGTGGCGGGATCTCGAGGATCAGCCCGTCATCCCCGTCGTCAACGTCGCCCGCGCTGGTTTCCCCGGCCTTGCGCGGCGAACAAACGTCTCCCTCCACCCTTGGTCCACCCTCGCCGACCTTCCCCACGCTCCCTGCGTCTTTCCACCGCCGGAACCTTTCCAGCAGCCCCCATTGCCGCCGTTCCCCCACGCCGAACCCGTCCTCCTGCACACTCTCCAATCTGCTTTTTCCCCCAACAGCCAGGTCTTTCTCGGCAACAGCCTGCCCATTCGTGAGTTCAACGACTTCCCGAACCGGCACCCTTTTTGCATCACCTTCCATGCTAACCGCGGTGCCAACGGCATCGACGGCCTCATCTCCACTTGGCTCGGTCTCAGCGCCGAAACAGATTCGTCCGATGCCTGGCTCATCCTTGGCGATCTCTCCGCTCTCTACGACCTCGCCGGTCCCTGGATTCTTCCACAGCTCGGCCAACGCCGGCGTTTCCTCGTCATCGTCAACAACGGCGGTGGTAAGATCTTCTCCCGCGTGCGCGGTCTGCGCGCCCTGCCCGAACCCGCCCGCGCCCTCATCGAGAACCATCACGAGCTCTCTTTCAAACCCCTCGCCGAGCTCTGGGGCATGAGCCACACCCTCCTCACAACACCCACAGCCATCGCCGCCTTCCACTCTCAGGACTTCGACGGCGGCACCCACCTCATCGAGCTCCGCCCCGACTCCGAGCAAACCGAAGCCTTCTGGGCAGCTTCGCCTTGACCCACGTGGCATCGCGTTCACATTGTCATCCCGTGCTTCGTCATCAGCTCAAATCCAAAATTCACCGCGCCCGCGTCACCGATTCCAATATCGATTACGAAGGCAGCATCTCCATTCCCACCG
>JBIIUD010000066.1:0-8385 GCA_044340175.1 Verrucomicrobiaceae bacterium | reverse complement strand
CTTCTTCGCCGCTGGATTGCGGTCCTTGAAAATCTGCCGCGCCTCGGCGTAGCGCGAATCATCATTCTGTCGGCGATACGTCTCATCCATTTCGATGGCGCTATCATAGTTCGGATGCTCATGCACAAACACCAGATCCCGCGCATCCACGACCACACCGTCTTCAAAAGCGCGGAAGCTGAACTCGTCATCCGAGTAAATGCCCGTGTAAGCAGGCGGCAAAAACCAACCTTCCTGCACCATTCGCGCCCGGGTAATGATCGCCATGCACAGCAGGTCGTCCTGACGGTGACCGTCGCTGATGCGCAGCACCTTGGGCTTCTTCACCGGAGCCAATCGCTGCTCAAACAGCGTGTCCCAACCCGGCAACGGCAGCCAGTCGTCAGAAAGCTGGACCAGAATGTCCCCAGTGGAATGCTCCGCCGCCAGATTCCACGCCCCCACGCATCCCTTCCCCTCCTCCTTCACCGTGACCACCGTGTGCCCCACTAGGCCCGCCGCCGACTCCGCATCATCCGGATCGATCGCAAACAAATGCTCCACCCGCTCCGGCTTCTCCGCCGCCTCCAGCCAAAGCTTTTTGCACCCCACCGCCCTCCCAACGCGCGTTCGGGTTGCATGGAGCAAACTGATCTTGGGCGGACCAAACAGACGTTTCAGAGAGTTAAGCATAGTGACCTTCCATTAGGGTTACAGATCCCAGCCCACTGCATCTTTCAAGGGACAGTCGACGCCAGTCGTGATGTCGTGCACCACGCAATCTTGAATGAGGCGGCGGGCGTCATCGAAAGTGTGGAAGGCGAGCTCGCCAGAGGCCAAACGCGCCTCTCTGAATCGGGCAGGTTGAAAGGACTGCTCAGGAGTGACGATCGGCAAAGCTGGAGCGAGGTCGGCTCGAATAAAGAAAGCATTGTTACCTGCAGAGTTCGTGCCCACCAAGCGGTAACCCTTCTCCCGAGCCAGGTGGTCTAGCGCGGCAAGAGACGCTCCATAAAACACATGGCTAAAGTGCGCTTTTCCCCGCTCAAAGGTGGCATCATAAGGCGGTGTGACCTTGGCTTTGGGTCCGTAAAGAGAGTTGTACTCCGCAATCACAATCCGCGGCTGGACGACGTTGATGGCCTTCCACACCCAATAGTCAACCCCGTCGATGTCCACACTGAGAAGACCGATGTCTCCAGAGATGCCTGCGGAGCGGATGATGTCGTTGATGTTCTCAGCCGTGATCCATGCGGACCGGGCATGAAGGGTGTGACGCCAGGCCAGGTCAGAGTTCGTCACCGCTGCCATGTGCTCCTCTGAGCCGTCGATGATAAGTCCACTCCAGTAGTTGTTCAGAAGAAGAAAGCGGGTATTCGCCTCTTGATAACTTTCCACGCCAAACTCGACAAAGATCTCATGCTCTATGGCCACATGACTGAGCAGGTATTGGATGATGCCGTCCTCACCCCACTGGGAGAAAACCTGGAACTCAGCGTCACGCAGGGACGAGCCGGCAGGGAGACTGCGCGCTCGTTGCGCTGCCAAGTTGCCGCACAGGACTTTGAGGGATTGAATCTCCTTGTTGAGGAGGTGCCCATGGGCCTTGAGCGCCGTCAGCGCCTGGTGATCTGCGCTTTGCTTGTCAGCGAGTGTTCTGCCCTGGGTGACCAGCTTGTCGGTGGCCTTCTTGAGTTGTGAAGTGTTCTTCTCGATCTCCCGCACTGCCGCGGCAGTGCGATCTGAACGAAGAATGGCTTTGAGAGTCTTGAACATGAGCGGCGGGGCAAAGTTTATCTGGCGGAAGGACGCGCTTGAGCGGCAGCCTCGGCACATGTTTGCCAGAGAGCAATGCCGTAGTCATCTGCAAACTGTTGTTCATGAGCAAGCGCAGCAGCTTCTTTCTCAGGATTGGGGCCAGCATCAAGCCCGCTCCACTCGCGCACCAGGATCTTTGCCAATTCAGTTGGCTTTGCCGGATCAAAGAATCCAATCGCTCCAGGCGCTTGTTCACGGTGGACAGCGATGTTGGAGCAAGCCACTGGGCAGCCAAGTGCTTTGGCATCTTGGACAGTGGTGCTCCAGCCCTCAAAACTGGAGGGTTGAATGACTAGGGCGGCGTGGCGAAGCAGAGCAATGAGGTCTGGGTAAGGCACCTGCCCCAGCGGCATGACCGACTGCCGGACGCCTGCAGTCGAAATGCGCTGCAGAACCTTGGAGACGATGCTGTTGGCCGGATCTCGGTAATCAGAAGGCAGTCCTGTGAGAACAAAAGGTATCTCGTGACCCACTGCGGAGAGTTCCGCCGCTGCCTCAATGATGCTGAGATGGTTTTTGTGCGCCCAGAACTGGTTGGCCACCAGGGCGAACTTGGAGGGCAGATGGTATTTGTCGCAAACACCCCCCGAGGTCGAATCGTCCAAAGTCTGGAAGGCAAAGCCTGATGGGAATCGGTGCACTCGCGCCTTGGAGGCGTTCGCTGGGCTGAAGCGGATCAGATCGCGCTTGGCATCCTCACTGGAAAGCATGACCCGGTGGCTGCGGTCAATTACCTCGTTAAAGATGCGGTCTCGATCCACGATTTCTTGAGGCAGGAAAAACTGAGGCAACCTGCTGTGCTGAAAGTCGGCAATCCAACCGACCAAACCCGCACTCTCGATCTGAGGGGGGGGACCAAAAAGGTTGAGCACACAGTCAATGCCAAGCTCCTTGACCAGCGCGTTGCTCTGCTCACGGCTATGCCAGACTTTGCGCTCCACAGGAACTAGCAACTCCCTAACGTCGGAGGCGAGAGCCTTGGCACCCGCATCACCGGACAGATTCAGCAGAAACAGTCGAGCGTTGGGATGTTTCACCCTCTGTAAGGAGATGGCAACGCTGCGCAAGAAACTCGTCTGAGCCGCCCACGCCCCGGAGTGCTCGAATGGAATGGCAATGTTCAACACCGGCGCATCACTGTTGCCAGAGGGCTTTAAGATGCTTGAAGCTGAGGCCAGTTGGTTTGTGGCGGACTTCCAACCAGAAGTCGTGCTCATGAGCGCTCTCCTTCTCGGCTCCATGCCTGGAGTGTTTGGCGCATGGCGTCCTCCAACGGGGTGCAGGACCAGGAGGCAAAGTCGGCTCGAAAACGACTCGCGTCCGCACACCACCGACTCGGATCCCCCAACCGCGCCTCCCCCTTACAATGAATGGGTCTAGTGTCACCCAATAGATCGCGCAGAAGGGTGGCGAGTTGCAAGACGCTGATCTCACGCCCAGAGGCGAGGTTGTAACATCTGGGGCTTCTCTCGGCGATAGCTTTCGCGTCTGCAGCCAACAGGAGCACTGCAGCCGCAACATCTGATTCAAAAAGATAGTCCCTGGTTTCATTGCCGCTTCCAAGCACCTCAACGGCTGGACTGGTCTTCTGGAGACGTTGATAAAGCTCCCAGACCAGCAATCTTTTTTGGTGGGGTCCAAAAACAGAGAACAAACGCAACACCACGGTAGGAACGCCAAAGTGAGTGTGATACTGCGCCGCCAGTTGCTCACCGAACCACTTATGCATCCCATAGGGTGAGATGGGACAACAGGGCGCAGTTTCTGTGATGGGAAGCTTCTCTGGCGTGCCATAAACGGCAGCACTTGAAGGGAAGATCATGAGCGGACGTCCGCCCCACAGACGCGCAGCCTCTAGCCAGAGACTCCATGTTCCGAGAGAGGCTTGGAGGTCCGCTGCTGGATCGCTGAATGAGGACCTCACATCGGCACTGCCAGCGCCGTGGAAAATGACATCTGGTTTCACTCGCTCCAGCCATGCGGCTAGTTTTGGCGCTTTATCCGCAGCATCACAGGTGTAATGCAAGTCCCCAGAATCAATGGGCAGGCCCCGACTCGCCATGGTTACGCGCCAGCCTGCGGATCGTGCCCCCTGCGCAATCACCCGCGCCAGAAACCCGCGGGCTCCTGTAATGACAATGTGGTGGTGTTCGCTTTGTGGTTCTGTCATTGACCTTGACGTTTCGAGGCTGGGCGGGTATACGACCAGCGTTCCTAGTAAAGATCAAACACGAATCATGGTGCTGCAAAAAATCAAGTTCTTTGGCCTCAAAGAAGACCCCGACTTGTGGGAGCGCTTGATTGAGGAAGAGAATACGGCCAGCCAAACGGACGATACCGCCAAGTCCAGGGTGGAATCCATGTATTGGGAGACAGACCGTGCCCATGCCTTTCAGCGATACTTGGAGAGCCTCGACTTTCGTCAAATCAACGACCTTCTACACGTGTTCCGCATTTCCAGAAAGCATCCTCTTTGTGAAATCGGTGGCGGAAGCGGGCAGTTGGCCTGGAGCTTGGCGAAGAGCGGCTTCCAGCAGGTTGAGCTACTGGAGCCAAATCCACGCTGGATCACCGGCACCGCATGGCTGGAGACCCAGTTGCCTGGCCTTGAAGGCAAGCTCCAAGTCTGCAATGACCTGGACCGTTGGTATTCCGAGGAAAAGGTCTACCACACAGTGGTGACACGGAACTGCGTCCACCACTTCCCCAACATCCCCATGACGGCGGCGGCCATCCGCCAGAAGATCAAAAAAGGCGGTGCTTGGGTCATGATCCGGGAGTGGTATGCGGATACGCCCTCTGAGATGCGGAGTCAGCTCACCAACCATCCTTATTGCCAGAAGTATGGGATCTACGAGTTCCCCTTCCCCGCTCGGCACTACACTGACAGCGTGGAGTACGCCGGTTTCAAGTTGCGTGCCATTGTGCCTTCTGGCTGGGGCAACAACGCGCTCTCGACTTATACCGAGACACCGGGCACCCCATGGAACCAGCGGGTGAGCAAGCTTTGGCGCTCCCTCTTCCGCCGCTTGCCTCGCCTAACGGTGATGCTTTATCGGCTGGAGAACTGGTCCAATCGAGTCCTGGGCACGAAGTTCAAGCGGTTCTCCAGACCCCAGATGATGGTGTTCCAGCGAGTGGAAGGCTAGAGGGAAGGTTCCGCTCATGAAAAGTCAAAATATCAACTACCTGCCGAAGCTCGATCACCTGAGGTTCTTTGCGGCACTGTTGGTTGCGATCTACCATTACTACTACTTCCAGAGTGGCTTCTACACGCAGTTCAAAGATCCTGCGGTGATCTCCAAAAGCATCGGTTCAGCCATCATCATTGAGGGACACACCGGTGTGGCGCTCTTCTTGGTGTTAAGCGGGTTCATCTTCAGCGCCATTGGCTATGGGCGGCAGCTGCACTATTGGCACTTTGTTCAGAACCGTCTCCTGCGCATCATGCCCCTCTATGCGCTGTTTGTCCTCGCGGGTGCCTTCCTCGCCTCGTCATCCTTGCAGGAGATCGTCGCTTCACTCTGCTTTCTGCCCCCCATCGTCCCAGGGGTAAACTTTGTGCAGGCGACTCCCCATCTGTGGACGATCTCGGTGGAGTTTCAGTTTTATCTCCTCTTCCCATTCCTCATCGGTTTCCTCTACAAGTATGGGTTTCGCTATGCGGCAGGATTGGTGCTTCTGCTGCTCCTTTTGCGGACCCTCATTTGGTTAGGCCCCAAAGAAATGAAGGGGGTTCAGAGCCTTGTTACCACACTTCTGGGGCGTTTGGACCAATTCATGATCGGCATGGTCTGTGGTGCGATTTTTTCTGGTCGTAGCTCCATCAAGAAGACGGAATGGCTGCGACACCCACTTTGTTTTCTCGTGGCTGCGGTGGTCGCTGTGGCCGTGCTGTATGGATTCCACCGACTCGGAGGCTATCGTCATTCGGGAGGTAAACACTGGCTTTGGATCATCTGGCCGACGGTGGAGGCTGCTGTTTGGGCCGGGGTAATCCTGACTTACACCATGGCACGCTGGGACTGGCCAGGCGTTCTCTCTCGAGGTCTGGCACACCTCGGCACCTTGAGCTATTCAATTTACGTCACCCACTGGTTGTTCGTTCACAACATGCCTTTTCACCAGTGGATTCCGCAGCTTTCGCGTAGCATGCCAACGAATGCAGCCCTCTCGGTTGTGTTCATCGTGATGCCCATCATTGTAGGGTTCTCATGGCTGATTTATTTGGTCATTGAAAAGCCTTTTTTTGAATTGCGTAAGTCTTACCTTATTCGGAACGCAGAGGATACCAACCAACCAAAGGCCCTTGATTCCTCCGGTGTAGAGCCGGGGTCGGCTCGTTGAAAAAAGGAGTCACCATGCCTGCGCCTCAAGACGTGCCCGTTCTGCTATTAGGCTTCAATCGCCCAGAAAAAGTAGCTCCTGTTCTTGCCCCCCTCAGGGCAGTCGGCACTCGACAATTGTTTGTTTCCTTGGATGGGCCCAGAATCTCAAAGCCAAGCGACGCGGCAGCATGCGCAGACACGCGGGCGGCTTTTGATCAATTGATCGACTGGCCTTGTGACATACAGCGTCAGTATCACGACGTGAATCTGGGCTGTCGTGCCGCCGTTAGCGGAGCTGTCACCTGGGCCCTTTCGCAGGTGGAGGAGTGCTTGGTGGTGGAGGACGACTGCGTGCTTGAAGCAGGCTTTCTTTCTTTGGCTGCAGAGTTGTTGGCCAGGCACCGTGAAGACGAAAAAATCATGCACATTGGTGCCGCAAACTTTCAAGGTGGACTCCGCCGCGGCACTGGGGACTACTATGTTTCAAAGTATGCCCACTGCTGGGGCTGGGCCACTTGGAGACGAGCTTGGCAGAAGTATGAGGATAACTTGGATGCTCTGGCGACTGTGGTAGAGCCTTCATTTGCCAAGAGCCTTCATGCCTCTGAGGATGAAATAGCTTATTGGCAGATCATCTTTGAGCGTTGCAAAAGGGGAGAAGTGGACAGTTGGGCCTACCGCTGGCTTTTTTCTTGTTGGAAAGAAGGTGGACTTGCCCTCATCCCCAATGTCAATCTGGTGAGCAACCTCGGTTTCGAAGGTCACGGAACCCATACGATCGAGGGTGAGTCCGGTCTCTCACCGCTGGGGGTGCTTGCAGGTCAAGCATCCCCCAAAGAATTAATGCCAGACCGTGACGCTGACGATCACACTTTTCGCAGCATCTTTTGCCCACCTCTCTCTGCCGCAGAAAAGCAAGTCTTCCAGCATCGTATTCGCCATCTTAAAGAATCTTTAAAGCTTCAAAAAGACGCAATTTCCCGGCTTCAAACGGAACTCAAGAGCAAACAAAATCGGCCTTGGTGGCGCAGATAAGCTGGCTAAGCCTTGATGGCATCCACCATCAGGGAGGTATAGCGCAGCGTGCCGTCAGCGTTGCGTTGATCAAACCGTCGTGAACGATGGACCATCCCCGCTTCAGGATCCCAGTCCGAGTATTGGAAGGCGCCCGACTCGTCCCAGTATTCCAGCATCTGCGGGCGAAATCCCGCCTCAGCAAGCATGGCGGAAAGTGTCTGCCAAGTATGCAAAACCTTGTGATCATCGGCTCCAGGGCCTGATCCACCCACTCGGACATGCTCGATGTAGTCGGGATCAGGATGCAAGCCATCTGGAATGGCCAACCGCAGGTAGCCCCCAGGCTTCAGGTAGCGATGGCAAAACTTAGCAGCCGTCAGCCCATTCTCTGCGGAAAGGTGTTCCCAGACATGTTCCGCTAAGATGGCGTCGATGGAATTTGGCTGGAACCAATGACTCCAGTCTGCGTCGCTCAACAAGTTCAGGTCTTCAATATCCGTGGGCACCCAACCGGGCTGGAAAACCCCAGAAGCACCTACAACAAGGCGGAGCGGCCGAGCGTTTTTGATGAGATCTGCCAATCTGACACGGCTCTGGTCGCGTTCAAGGGCCTCGCGCTGAACCTTTTCAGCCTTCTGAATCGCTTTAGCCCTCGCTTTATCCGCTGCCTCACGCAGCTTTTGGCGATTCTTGAAGAAATTGCGGATCGTTTTGCGGACGCTACGGAACATGACCCCGCTGTGATAACGGCGGACTAAAGCGGAATCAACCAAGATGAGAGGTGGCACTCGATGGGGTTTTGGCTATGGAAACGGCATGATCTATCAAGTCGCAGTCATAGGGAGCGGTGCCGCAGGCATGATGGCCGCCTTGTCTGCGGCTCAGCTGGGCTCCGTCGTCATTCTAACCGACCGCACTCTAGGAAAGTCAAATAGCGCCATGGCTCAGGGAGGGCTGCAGTGCCCATTTCCCTCTGCTGAGTCTGAGGCGAGTTTTGTGGCCGACATTCAACGCTCTGCACGAGTGCCGCTGAATGATGGCTTGCTGCGCGCATTTGCACGCGAGGTGCGTCCGACGGTTCAAGCTCTCGAGTCACTCGGGTTGATACTCGACAAAAATGAGTCTGGTGAGTGGAGTCGCCGCACGGCTGGCGGACTCTCTGAACCACGGGTGATCGGCACCTCTGACCGCATTGGGCCCGTCCTGATCAAATCGCTCAGAGATGCCCTCCTTCGCGCTGGAT
>JBIIUD010000065.1:0-8442 GCA_044340175.1 Verrucomicrobiaceae bacterium | reverse complement strand
GGCCGATGCGTACGGCGACCTGGCCGCCGTATTCGGGAAAGACCCAGAGCATGGGGCGGCTGCGATCGTTGTTCGTTTTGCCACTGGTGAGCGTGGGCCAAAGGGACTCGCCATCCAGGTCATCGGGTTTTTCTAGACCGATGGCTTCGCAGAGAGTGGGGAACCAGTCGGCAAAGTAACCGGGGGTGGCGTTGACGGTGCCAGCGGGGATTTTTCCGGGCAGTCGGGCGATGGTGGGGACGCGCAGGCCGCCCTCATAGACGCTGCCTTTCCAGCCACGCAGGCCGGCAGTGCTATTGAAGAAGGCGCCGTCGGCACCGCCGACGTGGAAGTGGGTGTCCGGTGAGCGGGGATGGGTGGTGCCATTGTCACTGGAGAAGATGACGAGGGTCTTGCCTGCGAGGTTGTGCTGTTCGAGCCGGGCGAGGACGCGGCCGACGTAGCCGTCGAGGTCGCTGATCATGGCCGCGTAACCGGCGCGTGGTCGGGGGTGCGGAACATAGCCGTTTTGACCGCGGTAGGGCTCGCTATCCCAGTCAGCGGGAAATTTTTCCACCGAGGCCTTGGGTGGGTGCATGGAGACGTGGGGTTCGATGAAGGGGAGGTAGAGGAAGAAGGGGGCGGTTTTGTGGGCGTCGATGAACTTTTCTGCTTCGGCGATCATGAGGGTGGGGGCATAGGTTTCGCCGATCCAGTCCTCCATTTTGACTTCGCCGGTGGGTTGCTTAGCGTGGCCGGGGATGGGTTTTGCGTTGAGGGTGATTTTCTCGCTGTTTCGCCAGAGGTAGGGCGGGTAGAAGCTGTGGGCGACGCCTTGGCAGTTGTAGCCGAAGAAGAGGTCGAAGCCCTTGCGGTTGGGATCTCCTGAGCTGCCGACAGGGCCAAGGCCCCACTTGCCCATGGCACCGGTTTTGTAGCCAGCTTTTTGGAAGGCCATGGCGAGGGTGAAGGCGGCTTCAGAGAGGGGATGTTGGCCTTCGAAGTACTTGCTGGGATCCACCTTTTCCATGGCGCGATTTCCGCGAACCTCAGCATGGCCGAGATGTTTGCCAGTCATGAGCACGCAGCGAGAGGGAGCGCAGACGGGGGCGCCGGAGTAGTGCTGGGTGAAACGGGTGCCCGCTGCGGCGAGGGCGTCGAGATTGGGGGTGGGGATTTTCTTTTGGCCGTACGCACCCACCTCTCCCCAGCCCAGGTCATCGGCCAGGATGAAGACGACGTTCAGCTTTTCCTGAGCTGTCGCCGAAAGCGTCAAGAAGAGGGCGGGAAGCAGTTGAGAGAAAAAGCGGGGCATGGTGGCGGCAGGGTTGGGTGGACAGGGATAACAGCGATGAGAGGGGGGACCTTTCGGGGAGATAAAGGGCGGGTGAATTGAGGGCGATGGAAAGCGGGTTGTGAATGCGTTCAATTCAGTCAAGATGGGCGGTTCGTCCGCCAGACCTTTCAACGCGTTATTTACTCCATGCCGCTCACTTTTGTCCGCTACAAGCACGCCCGCTTTTCCGCCCGGTTTCCCGATTCATTTCGGTACTCGAAGTCCCACTACTGGATGGCTCCGGTGGAGGGGGAGGTGGATGTTTGGCGGGTAGGTTTCACCAAGTTCGCGACGCGCATGCTCGGGGAGCTGGTGGACTGCGAGTGGAAGCCGGCCCTCGGGGAAACGGTGACGCCTGGGCAAACGATAGGTTCGGTGGAAGGCTTCAAGGCAGCGTCAGACGTGTACTGCGTGATGGAGGGTCAGTTCCATGGCGGCAATCCCTATTTGCGTGAGGATGCTTGTGTGGTGCGCACTGACCCTTATGAGGTAGGCTGGCTTTATGCGGTCAAAGGACAACCGGAGGCGGAAAGTCTCGATGTGCAGGGCTACATCGACTACCTGGACGGGACCATCCAGCGCATGGCTGAGGAAGGCCATGGGGAGGAGACAGAGGAGGAGGCGTGATGGGTCTCAGGTGCCTTTGGTGATGGTGTCCATGATGTCATCCAGGTCCTTTTTCCAAGCGGCGACGTTCGGGTGAGTGGGATTTTCTTTGAAGAGGCGAATGAGTTCCAGGCCCGCTGCACGGCCGCCGACGCCACTGCGGAGGAGGTCGAGATGCTTGCGCCATTGCAGGTTCCGGCCCTCCACCTGACCCCAGGTCAAGAAGGCGTCTTCAGACATGGCGGCGCGGTGCAGGGCGGCATCCACCTGGACACGTTCATCCCAAAGCGGGGCGAGATCTGCAGGGTGATGCTTGCGTGCGTCTGCCATCAGCATGCGCTCGTACACGCCCTCCAGGTCTAGCGGTGCTAAAGCCCAGCCTTGCGGAGGTTTGATGTGGTTTTGCAGGTTGTAGGCCTGGGAAAAGACGGAGCTGAAGATGGATTGGGCAAGGAACTGACCGACATCCCTCCGTCCACCACCCCCGCCACCGCTGGGGCCGCGTCGACCGCCTTCGCCTGCTGAACCACCGCGACCCACACCACTACCGGCAGCAGGCAATAAGGCCAGATCTTGAGCTACGGTGGCGGCTTCTTGGGCGATGGCATGTGCCTTTTTCAACAGTGCGGGGTGTTCATCTTCGGGCTTTTGATTGGCCTCAATGAGCAGGGCGATCCAGGCGAGTTGGACACGGATGGCTTTGGGGGCGCCGGATTCTTTCAGCCAGTCGATCTGTTCCTCACGCCAGCCTTTGGGTTCTTCAGTGGCGGTGGCGGAACCGGGGGCTCCAAAGGCAACGATCTTCTGTGCTGCTAGATAGAGTTCGGCTGCTGTGGACTCGCTGGCTGTGGCTGCGCGGATGCGGGTGAGGGCGCTGCTGAGAAGTTCCTCGCGTGAGTTGGAGAAGTCCTCATGCAGTTTTTGCAACTGGCCGAGCAGGGCTGAGGCGTCGTCGGGCGTGAGACCGAGCGGGGATTCCGCGTCCTGGGCTGCGGCGGGGAGAGTGGCCGCCGTCAGAAGCAGTGCCGCGAGGAGGGTGGGTCGAGTGAGCATGAGCATGGAAATGAACCCGATGGGAAGGTAACTGTTGCTGGGTAGGCGGTGTTTTTCGGAATCGCAAGGCTGATTTGGTGATGACTGCAAGCCATCCGGCCCTGGGAGCTGACCCTTCTGCATGAGCCTCTGACGGCGAATGCCGTGAAGCCCACACCTGTGGAAGTGGGCTTGGTTTGAGGGGAGGCGAGCCTCTAAACCCGAACTCCGAAGTTGGAGGCACCTGATAGGCTTGAGCATTGGCCGCTCAAGGCTTCCTGCTCCTTGGGCGGCATCGTAGAAGATGCAGCCGCTGCGGACCCGAAAGCCTTGAGCAACCAAGCCTCTGCACCTCTCAAGCACCTCGAACTTCGGAATCCGGGCTAAATTGAAATCCGCTAGTGGAGGCGCTCCCATATCTATGGCCACCTCTTTTCTCAAACCGCTCTAATCCTTAGCAGAGGCCGGGCGGCACCAGATGAGGCGGAGGGCGTCGAGTCGAAGTTGGGGGGAGGTGAGGGCTGTAGCGAGGGCCGTTTGATGGGCTTCGAGTCCAGTGACTTCTTCATCGCGAATGTGATCGTTGATCTGTTGGAGATCACGCAGGCGGGAGAGTTCATCCTCCAGTTGGGTCTCCATGACAGTCTTGGCGGCCTCGGCGAGTTCTTTGGCTCGTTTTTTGGCGATTTCTTCAGCCCGGCGCACCATTTTTGGGACGATTTTGTTTTTGATGGACGGTTGGTCGAGGAGGCGCTCGGGACGACCGCGAACGAGTGGAGCCTCGGCGATGTCCACTTTATCGGTCATGTTCTTGAAGGCATGATTGACGATGACCCGAATGGGGGTGGCAGGGAGGAATCGATCCACGTGCAAGGCAGCGGGTGCGGCGCATTCGGCCACGAAAGCGCACTCGACGAGCAAACCATCTGCCTCTGCGCCACGCCAGACAGCAAAGGTGGCGTTGCCTAGTTCGCTGCCGAGGAGGAGGTCGAGCGCACCGCGAACGAGCGGGTGGTCGGGGGTGAGGAAAGCAAGCTGCTCACGAGAGAGCGCGCGGGTGCGGTCGAAGGTGACGGCGAGTCCTTCTTCGGGGAGCGAGGGGAAGGCATCTGTGATGAGTTCTCCACGGTGCAGGAAGTAGTCGCGGTCAGAGAGTTCTTCGACATGGAGTCCGAAGAAATCGAGCACCTCGATGAAGAAGGTTTCGAACTCGCGTTCTTTATCAGCGAGGTGCAGCTGCTCGATGAGTTCATTGACGCGGGGTTTGGGGCGGGAGCTGAGTTCGAGCAGGCGATCTTGACCGCGGGCGAGACGGGCCTGGAGCTTGGCATGTGCTGAAGCGGTTTTTTTGATCAGGGCGGTGAGAGAGGCTTTGGTGAAGCCTTCTTTGAGTGCGGCGATGTCTTGGGCAAAGGTAGCTTGAATTTCGGAGGCCCCATGGACGGTGGATTCGAAGGCATTGAGACCTTTGTGATACCATGTGGCAAGCGCTTCAAAGTAGCTGCCGGGGAGATGCGGCACGTGAATGTTGATGGTGCTGGTCTGGCCGATGCGGTCCAAGCGACCGATGCGCTGTTCAAGCAGTTCGACATTGTCCGGGAGATCCAGGAGAACAAGATGGTGGGCGAATTGGAAGTTTCGACCTTCACTGCCGATTTCCGAGCAGATGAGCAGACGCACTCCTTCGGGGTCGGCAAAGGAGGCCGCATGACGGTCGCGCTGGAGCAGGGTGAGGCCTTCGTGGAAGAGTTCGCAGTGAACATTGATCTCCTGCTGGACGCGCTCACGAACGAGGGCAGCCATGTCTGCTCGGTGGCAGATGGCGAGCACTTTTTCAGTGTCGCCAAGGTCCTTCAAGAGGCGTGTTAACCAGAGGGCTAGGGGCTTGAGTGGGTCCTCGGTGGAAAAGAGTTTTTTGTCGAGGGGGGCAAGGTGGAGTTGGCGTTCGGGGAAGCCTGTGAGCACGCGGCGGGTATTGCGGAACATGACACGTCCGGTGCCGAATTCGTCGATGAGATCCGAGACTAGCATGTCACGGGCAGATTCATCGCCGGACTTCAGGGCATCGAAGTGACGTTGGACGCGCTCTGATTTTTTGGCGAAGAGTTTGCGATCTGCAGGGCTGAGCTTGCCGGTGGACATGACGCGGTCGATGGCCTGTGCCACGTCTTCGTAGTGAGCGGTTTCTTCGACGAAGTGCGCGAGGTCGCTGTAGCGGCTGGGGTCAAGCAGGCGGAGGCGGGCGAAGTGACCGTCGGCGCCGAGCTGTTGGGGAGTGGCAGAGAGCAGCAGGAGGCCTTCCACTTTAGCGGCGAGTTGATCGACGACTTGGTATTCGGGGCTGGGTTGGTCGGGGTGCCAGTCAAGGTGGTGGGCCTCATCAATGATGAGCAGGTCCCAGCCGGCATCGAGGGCCTGGGAGGCGCGCTTCTCAGAAGCTGTGAAAAGGCTGAGACTGGTGAGGACGAGTTGGGAGTCGAGAAAGGGATTGGTGCTTTCGTCGTTGTGTTCGATGGACTCGCAGCGTTCCTCATCAAAGAGGCTGAACAGCAGGTTGAAGCGGCGGAGGAGCTCGACAAACCACTGGTGCAAAAGAGCGTCTGGGACGAGGATCAGGACACGGGAGGCGCGCCCCGTGAGGTGGAGGCGATGCAGGATAAGGCAGGCTTCGATGGTCTTACCCAGGCCCACTTCGTCTGCGAGCAAGACGCGCGGCAGGAGGCGACTGGTGACCTCGCTGGCGATGGCCATTTGATGCGGGATCAGATCGACGCGCCCGCCGAGGAAGCCACGGGCGGGGGAGCGATTGATGGCGCAGCGGCGCTCAAGCGCGCGCAGGCGGAGTTCATAGGTGCGCGGGTCATCGACTTGCCCTGCGAACAGGCGGTCCTGCGGTTTACTGAAGCTGATGGTGTCCGAAAGCTGGGCTTCGTGGACCTCTCCGTCCGTCGTTTGATAAATGACGAGGCCATCCTTTTCAGTGATGTCCGTCACGGTGTGCTGAGCATTGTCGTGCGTCTTGATGCTGTCGCCCACTTGGAAGCGAACGCGCCGCAGGGGGGCGGCTTGGATGGCGTATTGGCGGTGTTCACTGGCGGCTGGAAAGAAAATCTCCATGCGACCGAAGCCGGCTTTCAGGACCACACCGAGTCCGAGTTCTGGTTCCGTGTCGCTTACCCATCGTTGCCCTGCTGCCGGAGTGTCCATTAATTGATCGTGAAAAAGTGGTGGGGATTGAAAAGTGGGGCGGAAGGTTATGGAGGGATTCAGAGGGTGCAAAAGATTTGTGGAAGGTTATCAAAGTCGTCGGGCGCGGACTTTGTGAAATTTTTCACAAATTCGGGTTGCCCATCGTATGGCCTCTCGGATAGTCCACAAAAGCTTCGAAATCATGTCCAGTACTGCTGCCCCTACCGCGCCCCCGCCTGTTGATCTGGTAAATGTTCAAATTGACGGGGAATGGCACCAATTCCCCAAAGGCACCCGGATGATTGAAGCCTGCCGTCAGGTGGGCAAATTGGTGCCTCATTATTGCTATCACCCAAAACTGACTTCTCCAGGAAACTGCCGGATGTGCTTGGTGGAAATGGGCATGCCGCCACGTCCTGCGCCTGGGCAAGAGGTGCAGAAGGACGAGAATGGTCGGCAGCCAATCGCCTGGATGCCGCGTGCGGTCATCGCCTGTGCCAACACGGTGGCGGACAACATGGGGATTCGGACGGAGTCACTGCTCACGCAGGAATGCCGCAAAGGCGTGATGGAGTTTCTTTTGATCAACCATCCTCTGGATTGCCCGATTTGTGATCAGGCGGGTGAGTGCCGATTGCAGGAATTCAGTGTTGAGCACGGCAAAGGTGAGAGCCGGTTCCGCGAGAACAAGGTCAAGAAGCCAAAGAACGTCGATATCGGTCCTCGGGTCAGGCTGGACGACGAGCGCTGCATCATGTGCAGCCGCTGCATCCGCTTCGCTGCAGAGGTGGCGGATGATCCGGTGCTGGGCTTCACTGAGCGCGGCAGTCACACCACGTTGGCGGTACATCCAGGCAAGGAATTGGCGAACAACTACTCGCTGAACACGGTGGACATTTGCCCTGTGGGAGCGCTGACCTCTACGGACTTCCGGTTCCAGATGCGGGTTTGGTTCATGTCAGAGACCAATTCGATCTGCACCAAGTGCGGTCGTGGTTGCAACACCGAGATCGGGGCACGGGGAGATACGATTTACCGGCAGACACCGCGCGACAATGACGCGGTCAATTCCTCTTGGATGTGTGACCAGGGGCGGCTGGATTTCCATTTTGTGAATAGCGAGTTCCGGCTGACCGACCCGATGGTGAAAGCGGCGAGCGGTAAGCATGAGGTGACGACCTGGAAGAATGCACTCGGAGCGGCGGCGAGATCTTTGGAGGGGCTGCAAGGCGGAGAAGTGGCGATCGTGGCCTCCGCACGCTTCACGAATGAGGAGCTTTTCTTCGTGAAACGGTTGGCGGAAACGCTCGGCACGACGTTGGTGGATGTGGTGCCGCGCACGGGCGGTGGGGACAACTACCTGCGTTCAGATGACCAAAATCCGAACAGCAATGGTGTGCGTCAAGTGCTCGGCACCGAGCCAGGGTCTCAGTTGGAGGCCATTCGCAGTGGCGTCGCCAACGGCAGCATCAAAGGAGTGATCGCGTTGGGTGAGAATTTGATCAAGGCAGGTTTTGCCAAGGACGACCTTGAAAAACTCAAAGCGGTTGTCTCACTTCACATTCTGGCCAATGCAACGGCGGAAGTTTCGCACGTGGTTCTGCCTGGCAGCTCTTATGCGGAGAAGCGCGGTAGCATGATCAATGTGACCGGACGCCTGCAGCGTCTGAACAAGGCGGTCAAAAGTCCGGGCAACGCACGTGATACCTGGGAGATCCTGCGGGATTTGGTTTCGAGCATTGGCGGTGGGAATGGCTTGCACACGATTGAAGATGTGTTCAAGCAACTGGCTGCGCAGGTGCCCGCGTTTGCAGGGCTGACGCTCAGCCGAATCGGGGATCAGGGGTTACCTATTCTGGAGTCAACGGAAACGATTCCTTTGTTGGAGCGCGAGAAAGAGCGCAAGGCTAAGGGTTTGATTGTCGGGTAGAACTCATTCCTCTGGGGCAGCGTGGTTTTGGCGTAGGGTCATGATTCTGCGGCTCGATCATTTGCGCTGGTGCGGTTTCTGGGCATCGTGCCGAGACAATGAGTGAGACGAATATGGATCTATGGCGTGGACTGAATGCGGCGGCGCGTGCGGCTTTGGCGACGCGCGATTACACGGCGGGTGACCTGGCTGCCAAGTTGGTGGATGGGCGTGCTGAAGCGCGGGAGGTGCTCAGCGGCGTGATTCCTGAGGAATTGGCGATTCCCGGTGTGGAAGTGTTTCACCGAAGAGTGTTTCAGCAGCGGCATCGGGGCTACTTTGCCGAGTTTGCGAGGGAAGGGGAAGGTAAGGCGGGGGAGATCGGCATGTG
>JBIIUD010000145.1:0-6660 GCA_044340175.1 Verrucomicrobiaceae bacterium | reverse complement strand
GCCCATGCCTGGGTGATGCCTGCGTGGTTGAAAGGTGAAGCGGCGCTGGTCAACGACATGGCGCTGCTGCATTTGGAGCGTCTTGGCATTCGTGTTGAGGAGCCGGGGCGGGCTTTGCAGTTGATCGAGGTGACGGCGCGAGAGGATGCGCGTCTGATGACCATGGTGGCGCTGAAGGACGAGCCTGCACCGCTGCAATCGAATTCTCCGGTGCCGGATGAGGTAATGGTGAGTGCAGCGATGCTGCCGCTGCCGCCCTCATGCATCGCGGTGTGGCGGGAGTTAGGGCGGTTGGTCATCGGCATCACGTCCGGGGAGAAGATGGTGTATGCTAGCCCGCTGACGGCGACGCGTTTTGATGAGCGCGCGATGGGCGAACTGAACAATGTTTGCCTGCAGCTCGGCTTTCAACGGGTGCTGGGACGCGTCGAGCATCTGGTGCTTTGGCTGCCCGAGGAAGAGGGGGATTTGGCCCTGATCGAACGCACCACGGGGCTACCTGTGAGTCGACAAGAGATCCCCGCGTGGGTCATGCCGGAGAAATGGGACGGCAAACTGGAACCACTGGATGTGCATCTGGCACGGCAAACGCAGGAAACGCGGACGCGGCAGCGGGTGGGGCTTTTGAGTGCAGGTCTTGTGATCGCCGCTGCTGTGGCGGTGATGATGGTCATGATCACCCTGGCGCTGCGGGAGCAGTCGATGCTGAGAGATAAGGTGGCGGAGATGAGTCCGCGTGCGGCGCGGGTGCTGGAGCAGAAGCGGGCGTGGCAAGAGGCGGCACCGGCGGTGGACCCGAGCCAGGGGCCGCTGCAGTTTCTTTTGGCGGTGCAGGAGCCGACAGCTTCCACGGACGTGACCTTGATGGAAATGGAATTCACGCCGAAGCAGGTCATGCTGCGCGGGCACACCTTGAACGCCTCCACCGCGTTGCAGTTCAGTCAGGAGATCCATCAGAGTGAGATGCTCATGGCCTTCGACTGGGGGGAGCCGTCACCGCCGGAACTGGCGGCGGATGAGAGTGCGACGTTTGAACTGAAGGGGGTGCGGCCATGAAGAAGAGTGAGAAAATGCTTTTGGGCCTCTTTGCAGTGCTCTTCGTGATCATCGTGGGTGGCGGTGGGCTGATGCTGGGCGTCAACAAATGGCGCGCCATTTCCGCTGAGAACGAGGGTCTGCGAGACCGCTTGGTGGAGATGAATCTGGCGATCACCCAGGGCGCGGACTGGCAGCGCAAGTCGGATTGGATTGAGGAAAACGTGCCCGCCATGGGATCCCGCCAGGAGGCCTCCTCTCGGTTGCTGGAGACGCTGCAGAAGCAGGCGGCGGAAATGGAAGTCACCCTGTCCAGCAAGGAGTTTGTGGATCAGCGTCGGGCTGTGGGTGAGGACGGGCAGCCAGAGGAAGCGGGCGGCTACTTTGACCAAGCCACGGTGCGGGTAACGCTGTTGGAAGTGAAGGAAGAGGCCTTGTTCAAATGGATTCATGCCATCACGGAGCCGAAGCAGTTTTTGGGGGTGACGCGGATGCAGATCACGCCCACCGGCCAAGGCAAACGGGTCAACTGCGAGATCGAGTTGACCCAGTTCTATCGTGAAAAAACCGCCCCCAAACTGACGCGCGCGCCATGAAATCTATTTGTGTGACTTTGATGATGATGGGACTGTTCGGGGCCGATTTGCAGGCGCTTGCGGCCGAGGCAGAAGTGGCAAAAACACCCGAGGCGATTCGTTCGGCTGTGGTGCCAGATGGCAGTCAGGAACTGGATGTGGTGAAGGAGGCCAAAGCGGCTGCCGCACCTGTTCCCGTGCCCCCCTTGACCCATTACGCCGCGCTATGGGAGCGCTCCATGTTCACGACTCTGGACCTGCCAGCACCCGAGATGCCGCAGGGGCCGGGCTTTACCGATCAACTGGTGCTGGCCGGCACCTATGAGGTGGACGGTGCTGTCGTAGCGGTCATCCTGGACAAAATGAGCGCGCAGGTCTCGGAGGCGCGCATTGGCTCAGACAATGAAATGGGTGTGCGTATCAAATCCGTAGAACCCGGCAGCGAAGGCTCCGTTCGACGCATTCAATTGCAAAAAGGCATGCAAAGCGGTTGGATTCAGGTGGCGGAAGTCACTGCCAACGCACCTGGTCCAGGCACCAACGCCTCTGGCCAAAACGCGCCTGCCCAACCGATGAACTCGGGTGGGGGTGGCATGGTCGACGACCCACGGGGTCCTTTGCCGCCTTCAGATCCCCCTCCCTCGGTCGCCGTGCCGCCGCCCTCCGTGGTGCAACCGCTCCAGGCCCCCACGCCTGCCACGGCCCCGCCCGGTGTGGCGACGCCTAATCCCAACCTGGACGACATTCCGCTGCCTCCGGATTGAGGGGCATCAAGGAATGAGAAAAGCGCCTGGAATGCCCTTGTCCAACGTCGCCAAAGACAGCGAGTGGTGATGCGCCAGTTCGCGCAAATGACCATCGGTCACCTGTCTAGCTCCTATGACATAATGAGGCAGCCGATCTGCCCCTAGCTCATCAGGAATCAATTCGATGGCTACGCGGCTGGTCGCTTTCAGTCCGAGCAGGGTCTCGATGGCACCAGGCGCGTCATGCTCAAACCCAGCCTGAATGCTCACACGGACGAAGCCAATCTCGGTGATTGCACAGGTTGCCAGTTTGGCGTCAGAACCGATCAGGGACGCAAACCAACGAATGATACGTGAATGGTCGGCGTGGCCTTGGTGAGCCAGGGCGACGAGAGCATTCGCATCGAGCAGCCAGTTCATGGGTAATCCTCTAGCAGCGCCTTTACCATTTCCGTGGTAACCGGCTCGGAGTCCTTGGCGGCCCTGGTCACGCGGAGGCCTGTCAGCGGGTCGGTCACATATTCGCGCGTCCACTGAGTGGGATGCTCGGGCGTCAATAGGACCGAATCACCTTGGATTTCACACAAAAGTTTGGTTCCAGGTGCCAGATGCAGTTTGCTGCGTACCAAGCGAGGAAGCACGACTTGGCCCTTACTTGAAAGTGTGGTTGTCATCCTGGGACATGAATCGTCGATGCGGGGTGGCTGGTCAAGTAAGATGACCTTACTCGACTAGGCGGCATCCACAGAAGCGCATGGATTTCAAGATATATGAAGGGTACCTCAGATAGCTCTTTGGGCGCATGAGTATCTGACCGAGCTAGGCCGCAGGTGGCGATAGGTGACCATAGTGCAAGTCCAAACGACGGTTGATACGGCAAACCAGATGAGGTTGACCTGTGTCAGGCTCAGACCATTGAGCGCGCCACGCCGATTGGCGAATTCGAAGTCGAGTTCATGCCGTGTAATGGGAAAGAACGGTCTATAGCCAACGACATAGTACGTGCTGTGGTAGAGACGCCCCCAAATACAGGATGACCAAAACACTTCTGCGATGATTCCGAAAGATAGCAGCAGAATTAGGAAGAGAGTCAGGTTCCAGGTTGAAGGGAGGGCTGCTCTGATGGAGAGACCATTTCGGAATGTCGCGATAAAAAGCCACGCGAAAACGAAGCAGGCATACGAGCCGCCTATGACAATCAGGTGCGACGGCGTTGACGCGAGCGCTTCCAGAAAAGTCATGGGTTTGTGGCTTCAGGTCATGGGAAAGGTGTGGTTTTAAGTTGGTGGACTTCCTTCGGGTTGGTAAATGTCGATCAAGGAGTTGGATTTGCCAAGTCTGCTTTCTGGTCGAGGGACCTGGCAAGTCCTGCTCCTTGGGACTGTGGTGCTGGGGCTTTATTTTGAGGCCAAGAGTCGAGCTCAGGCAGCCTGAGATGAAATGTATGTCGTCCGAATCCTGGGGTGGGCGGCGTGAAACTCAAGATACATGCCGTGAAGCACAGGGTTTAAGCCGTGGACTCCGGGGATGGCGGGATGTACTCCAGGATTGGAGGGAGGTGCCCATGTCATCTTGGCATTAAAACGTAATGCACTTACACCGTCCCGCACCCCGCCGCGCTGACGCAGTGGAAATACCGCGCCATCTACCGCGTGGACGACGTGCAAGTAGGCCAGTGGAGCCCGGAGGTGAAGGTGAACGTGGGCGGGTGAGGAGAGGCCATGCCCATGGGGCGCTCCGGTGCCCCATGGGTGATGCGGATGCTTGACACTGACGGGGCTTTTGGACAAGCTTGGGCGTCTTGGGATTTCTGTATTTTGCCGTATAGAATATGGTTTTGTTTAACGAGTAACCGCCGACACCCGGCCATAGTTTGATGCGCATCTTCATTTTCTCCGTTTTGGCTTTAGTAACAATTGGCGCGGTTGCCGATGCGCCTGTCCCCTTTTACGCGCCGCTGCTCAAGGTTCCTGACCTGTCTCCTCTACTGACGGACAAGGAAGTCACAGTCAAATTCTCCCCCGGGGTGAAGGTACTTCAGAAGGCCATTCCCGAATTGACGAAGGACCCTGAAATTGTTGCTTCAATGATAGGTGCGCAAAAAGCTCTCGGACCACTCCTCCCCCAGGTCACCGGTCTGACCCTTTATTCGCTTTTCCCACTGAAAGGCCCTCTTCACCCCATGATGAACAGTGCAAAATATCCAAAGTGGACCAAAGAGGTAGAAATGCTTGAGCGCTTCAATGACTATCCTATCTTGGGTCAGGTGAGGATAGAGGATGCAGGGCAGGCGAATCGATGGGTCGATTTTCTTCGTGATCAAATTATCACTGGAGGGTCTTTTGCCTGCTTCCAACCCCGGCACGGTTTTCGCCTTTCCACAGCAGAGGGTGACGTTGACATCCTGATGTGCTACCACTGTCAGCGCCTCGGAATCAGTGGAACTTCAAAGCTGGACTACAGCCACATTCCCATTTTTTCATCGATCACAGGCACTCTGATCAACCAATTGTTCGACAAACTCGAAGTTAAGAGGGACAAGCCTCCGGAACACTGAGCGCAAAGGGCAGGAGCTACGGCTTGACCACCCACTGGCTGACGCAGCCTTGGTGGGCTTGGGTGACGGTGGCGGAGAAGTCGGCGAGGTAGCCGCGTTGGTGGCGGATGGGGGCGAGGGCGGGCTGGCGGTCGGGCGCGGTGAGGTCGGCGTCGACGTGGATGGTGCCGGCGAGAAGGTCGAAGGAGATGGGGTCGCCATCGCGGACGGCGGCGATGGGGCCACCAATGGCGGCTTCCGGTGAGCAGTGGACGCCGACGGCACCGCTAGAGACGCCGGAGACGCGGGTGTCGGTGATAAGGGCGACTTTGCCTTTGAGTTCGGGCACGGCGAGGGCGGCGCTGGCGACGTGGACTTCTGGCATGCCGGAGGCGACGGGGCCACTGCCGCGCATGACGACGATGTGACCGGGTTTGATGCGGCCTTCGGCTCCGGCTTCATGCACGGCTTTGGAGTCGTCGAGACAGATGGCGGTGCCGCTGAAGCGTGGGGAGTCCATGGAGGAGACTTTGAAGACGATGCCGTTGGGGGCGACGTTGCCGAAGCAGATCTGGATGTCGGCGTGGGGCTTGAAGGGGGCGTCCAGGGGGGCGATGAGGATT
Organism: Verrucomicrobiaceae bacterium; assembly: GCA_044340175.1. Taxonomy (GTDB): domain Bacteria; phylum Verrucomicrobiota; class Verrucomicrobiia; order Verrucomicrobiales; family Verrucomicrobiaceae; genus JAGRPD01. The sequence goes on along the minus strand of JBIIUD010000145.1, from coordinate 1,145 downwards.
TGGTCCTTGGGGACGGGTGGGGCGTGGGCGAGGTTTTCGGCGAGGGTTTGGCCGGTGACGGTGAGGCAGTCGCCATCGAGGAAGCCGCCGTCGTAAAGGTGCTTCAAAAGCATGGTGGTGCCGCCGATGCGGTGGAGGTCATTCATGGTGCCGAGACCACGGGGCGCGAAGTTGCAGAGGACGGGGGTTCTGCGGCAAATGGGTTGGATGTCTTGCAGGGTGAAATCGACACCGGCTTCGTTGGCGAGGGCGAGGATGTGCAGGATGCCATTGGTGGAGCCACCCATGGCGACGAGGGTGGTGGTGGCGTTGATGAAGGCGCGGCGGGTGAGGATGTCGCGCGGGCGGATGTTGCGTTCGAGAAGGAGGCGGACGGCGTGGCCGACGCGGAGGCATTCGGTGCGTTTGGAATCGTCGATCGCGGGGCGGGAGGACGTATCCGGAAGGGAGAGGCCGATGGCTTCCATGGTGATACCCCAGGTGTTGAAGGAGGCAGCGATACCACAGCCGCCGGGACCGGGACAGGCGGTGCGGATGACTTGTTCGGATTCTTCAAAGGACATGGTGCCGTTGGCAGCGCGGGCGGCGACATCATAGACATCGAGGATGGTGGTAGGTTTGCCTTTGTGGCAGCCGGGCATGATGGAACCGCCGTTGACGATGAGGCCGGGGTAGTTGGTGCGGGCGAGGGCCATGGCAAAGCCGGGGCCGTTTTTGTCGCAATGATGAAGGCCGATGATGGCGTCGTAGCAATGGGAGGTGCAAACGAGTTCGGTGCCGTTGGCGATGACATTGCGGGAGGGGAGGGAGGCGTTGCCGCCTTCGTGGCCCTGGGTGATGTTGTCACTGACGGAACTGACGCCGAAGGGGAAGCCGATGAGGCCAGCTTCGGCACAGCCTTGCTTGATGAGTTGGGCGAGTTCGTGGGTGTGGACGTTGCAGAGGTTGCCGTCGAGGAGGGGGGTGCCGATGCCGATTTGGGGTTTCTCAAAGTCCTGGGGGGTGAAGCCGAGGCCCCAATAAAAAGCGTGAATGCCGCGCTGCCAGCCCTGGGTGAGAGAGTGGGAGTTCCAATTGAGTTGAGCACTGGTAAAGGAAGGTGTTTCGGCCATGAGGGATAGGAAGCAGGGAATGAGGGATTTGGC
>JBIIUD010000064.1:0-8454 GCA_044340175.1 Verrucomicrobiaceae bacterium | reverse complement strand
CGACCGTGCCGGTGAATGCGGAACTGATGACCTACTTGAGTGAGTTGATGGTGGCCAAGGAGTACAATTTGAAGAGCTTTCTGCGTGTCCTTTACAACTCAGACGTCTATCAGCGGATGCCATCTGTGAAGGGGGTGATGCTGGGAGAGACCTATCATTTTCCGGGTCCGCTGTTGCGGCGGATGAGTGCGGAGCAGGTCTGGGACAGTCTGGTGACGCTGCGCTCGGGGAATGTGGACGAAAGCGTACTCGAATCAAATGTGGCCAATGAGGCTAGGATCGCTGCATTGGAGAGTCTCTATGAGGCGGTGGCGGGGAAAAGTCCGGTGGAGATGGTGGCTTCGGTAAAGGCCTCGTCAGACGAGGAGGGAAGCTCCACCAAGCGCATTCAAGAACTGACGAAGCAGGCGAGTGCTGCCCGGCAGGCGGGCGATGTCGCCAAGGCGAAGGCGCTTTCGGTTGAGGTCAACAAACTGCGCAACAAGGTGAGGGACGAGGCTTTTGTCACGATCCTGGGAGAGGATGGGGCTGAGATGTTTGAGAGGGAGATGAAAATGTCTGGCAAAAAGGCTAAGACCCAGTCCAAGCCTGTGGCGGCGAGGAAGAACTTTCCACGCGAGGAACTGCGCAAGATGATGGCGGAGGGCATGACGCGGCAGCAGATCCGGGAAAAGTTGGAGGCTGAATTCAAACAGAGCAAAACCACTCGGGTGACTTTGAGCAACCTCACTCGCGCCTCCGAACTGCCAAGCCCTGCCAAGCCGGGGCATTTTCTGAGATTGTTTGGTCAGTCGGACCGGGAAATGATCGATAACGCCAACAAGGAGGCGGCGGTGCCACAGGCTTTGAACCTGATGAATGGTCCGATGGCCGGAGCGCTCATGGGCAGCGATTCGGTTTTCTTTCAACACGTGGCCGCCGCGCCGCGCATGGAGGAAAAGATCGACACGATTTATCTCTCTCTGCTGACTCGCAAACCGACCCACAATGAGCGGCAAGTGCTGATGAGTGTGGCGGCGGAGCGTGGTGATGGAGCGGTGGAGGATGTCATCCACGCGGTGCTGAACACCGGTGAGTTTTTGTTTGTTCGCTGAATCCACCTTTCCTGAAATCTTATGAAGACGCTGCTCAATCGCGCTGATGAACTTACCCGCCGGGCCTTTGCTCAGCGCATGGCCAAGACCTGTCTCGGGGTGGCCACCGCACCACTTCTGTTTGAGCCAAGAGCGGCTCAGGCGGCCTTTGAAGGGGCGTCCACGCTGAAACAGGTGCCTACGGCGCGCAATGTGATTTACCTCTACATGAGCGGCGGGATGAGTCATTTGGACACGCTGAACGCGCAGCCTGGTGTGGATGAGGCTGGACCTGTGCAGCACTTGAAGACTTCAGCCGACGGCGTCCTGCTCTCCGAATACTTGCCTAAAACGGCACGCCAGATGCATCAGGCGACGATTTTGAACTCGTTGAATTCCACGCAGGGGGCTCATGCTCAGGGGAATTACTTCATGCACACTAGCTACACGCTGCGTAGCACGATCAAGCATCCGACCATGGGTGCATGGCTGTCCAAATTCCAGGGCAGAAGCAATCCGACGCTGCCCTCCAGCGTCGTCGTCACCAATGACAGTCGTCATCCTGGGGCTGGTTTTTTTGAGGCGAGTGTGGCTCCTTTGATCGTGGGTGATCCCGCATCGGGGCTGCAGGATGTGAAGTTGCCGGCGGGGGTCACTCAGGCGGACATGGACTTCCGCTTGAATCTGGCTCGCAGGTTGGACGCGGGTTTCCAGTCGGCCTACCAATATGAGGATTTGAAAGCCTATCCCGCCATTTATGCGGATGCGATGGGCATGATGAAAAGCGCTGACTTGAAGGCTTTTGACATCAAAGCCGAGTCGGCGGAGATGCATGCACTGTATGGCTCGGACTCATTCGGTCAGGGCTGTCTTTTGGCGCGGCGACTAGTGGAGCATGGGGTGCGTTTTGTCGAGGTGACCTTGGGTGGCTGGGACACGCACACCGACAACTTCGTCCGAGTGCCGGAAAACTGTGCCAAACTCGACACGGCTCTGGCAGCGCTGCTGGAGGACTTGGAGCGGCGTGGTATGCTGAGGGAAACGTTGGTGGTGCTGACCACTGAGTTTGGGAGGACGCCCCGAATCAATCAGAATGAAGGGCGCGACCACTATCCCAAGGCTTTCTCCAGTCTGTTGGCTGGCGGTGGAATCAAGGGTGGGTTCATCTATGGCAAGACTGACAAAGGGGGGCACGAGGTGGCGGAGAACAAGGTCTCGGTGCCTGATTTTAATGCCACCATCGCCTATGCGCTGGGCCTGCCTCTGGATGCGGTGCTGTTCTCTCCCAGCAAGCGTCCTTTCACCGTCGCTGATAAAGGGCAGCCGTTGACAGGTTTGTTTGATTTGAGTTGAGTTGAGTTAAGACTGCAATCAGGCGTTGGCGGCACCCGCTAGGCTTGAGCCTTCAGCGACCTAGACTTTCCACTCTAGAGGCACAAGCGGTGCTCGCGTGCGCCGTCCAATGTGGTTGTGCTAGAGGAGACTTTGAAGCCTTGAAGCCCTTCGCGTTGCTTTGCTTTCGCCTTGGAGGGAGGGCTATTTTTCGGGGATGATGCGGGCGGTGATCACGCGCGTGGCGGGGAGGAACTCTTTGGCAAGGGCTTGAATCTCAGCGACTTTGATGTTCTGGAAATCGCTGAAGAGGGCGCGCGCCCAATCGAGGCGTTCGGGGTGTTCGTGAGCGTTGCGCAGGACGTTTTGAGACCAGTAGCGGTTGTCCCGACGCATCTGCTCCAACTGGGAGAGCAGGGGCTTCATGGCGCGGTCGAATTCGTCTTCGGTGATGGGGCCAGTGGCGACGCCTTGGCCGATTTCGCCAACGAGTTTGCCGATGGTGTCCAGCTGCTCGGGTTTCACTTCGATCATGGCGGTCATGTAGCCGTAACCCGTGAAGGTGTCGTTGGCGACGTGGTAGCAGGCGGGGCTGTAGGTTTCACCCAGCTCCTCCCGGACCTTGAGGCGGAGTCGGTCGTCGAGGACAGCGGCGAGCACGCTGAGGCGGCGAGTGCGCTGGATGTCGCTCATATCAGAGGTGGGCCAGTAAATGGCGGCGATGGCCTTGGGGATTTCCGTGGTGAATTTGAAGTCCTGAATCTGTGGGGCAGGGAAGGCGACCTTGCGTGCCTCTGTGTAATCGGCTTTTTGCGCGGCGCGTTTGGGCAGGGCGCCCAAGGTGGCGGCAGTAGCGGCTAAGGCGGCTTTTGGGTCCACATCGCCGACGAAGGAAACTTCCAGGAAGCTCTCGGTGAGTTCGGGGGTGAGCCAGGCTTTCAACTCGGTGAGGCTACGCTTTTTCAATTCATCGATGGCTGGGAAACCGAAGCGGGGGTCGCCATTGTGAATGAAGCTGACGACACGGTCGGCCATGATGCCTTCAGCGGTGTGCTGCAACTCGGTGTACATCGGTTCGAGGTTTTTGCGGAACTGGTCTTCTGCTTCGTCTCGGTAACCGGGGGCGGTGAGGTGGGCGGTGAGAAGTTGAAGCTGGGCAAGCAGGTCCTCGGGGTTGGTGCGGCCCGCGAGAAGGAAGGCCTCGTCACCAACGGCGAAGTCGGCGCTCGTCGTCTTGTCGGCGAACAGGCGGCGGAGAGCGTCCACGTCGTGAGCTTTCAGGCCGCCGAGTCCGAAGGTGGACTGGGCGAAAGGGATCAGGCCGGGCAGATCTTTTGGGGCTGAAAGTTTGCCGCCCCCGAAGCTAACGGTGACGCGGATGGATCCTTTTTCAAACGGAGTGGGCTTGATGCTGACGCGGACACCGTTTTCAAAGACGGCTTGGGTCACCTCAATGTCCTTGATGGTCTTCTGCTCGGTGATCTTGCCAGCGGGGCCGAAGTCGGTGTAGGCGAATTTGGCCGCGGCCTCCTCTGCGGGGGCGGTGACGGGGACTTTGCGGCTGGCTTCAAAGGTGCGGATGATTTGGGCGGAGGCATCGCCATCCAGTTTCAGTTTACCGCCGACAAAGAGCTGGATGTCCTGGGTAGCCCAATCGGCTTTCAGGGCAGCATGGGCATCGGCAGGCGTGATGCCGTCGATTTCTTTACTGACGCGGGTAAGGTCGTCCGCTGGATGGGTGAAGACTTTGCGGGCGGAGAGTTGTTTGACGAGACCGTCTGACAGATCGCGAGAGCGGCGGGTGGAGGCTTGGTCAGCGCGGAGTTTGAGCTGTTGCTTGAGGGAGGCGGTGGCTTCGTCAAACTCGGCCTGGGTGAAGCCGTGATCGATGGCACGGCGAAGTTCTTGCTCAATGAGGGCAAGAGCGGGTTGCCATGTCTCTGGCTGGCAGGAGGCGGAGATGCCGCTGGAGGCTAGGAAGTCGAGATAGTCGTAAGCATAGGCTTGGGCGGAGAGAATGGGGGCGTCTTTTTGCTTGGCGATCTTCGAGAGGCGTTGATTGATGACGGCGTCGGCTAGGCTGCGGATGAGGCGGTTCTTGCGCTCGACAGCGGTGTCTGGCTTCGGGCCGATCTGGCGGTTCACCTCAATGGAGAGGTCAACGGCTTTGGCCTCGAGTTCGGTGTGCAGTTTGGCGATGACGCCACGGCCTTTCTCGACGATGCCGAGGTCAGGGTTGGCGGCGTCTCCGTGGGTGGGTTTGGCGTCTTTGAAATGGGTTTCGATAAGTTTGACGAGGAGAGCGGTGTCAGGGAAGTCACCGACGGCGACGATGCAGGCGCGCTTGGGGGTGTACCATTTGGAGTAGAAATCCACGAAGCGCTCCCGGGGCATTTTCTTGATGGTGTCCTCAATGCCAATAGGGAGGCGGTTCGGGAGGATGGACTTGGGAAGAGCAAATTTGTAGCCTTCGACCATGGTGCGGTAATCGATGGAGTCGCGCGAGAGTTTCTCGCTCAGGATGATGCCGCGCTCGCGGTCGATCTCTTCTTTTTTGAGGTCCATGCCATCGAGGTAGTCGCGAAAGAGCTTGAGGGCATCGATCAGAAGCGGTTCCTCGACCTTGGGCAGTTCGAGTTTGTAAACGGTCTCGTTGAAGGAGGTATGGGCATTGGTGTCCGCGCCGAAGGCCATGCCGAGGCGCTGGAAGTACTCGACCATTTCTCCTGAGGGAAAGTTTTTCGAGCCATTGAAAGCCATGTGCTCAAGAAAGTGGGCCATGCCTTGTTGATCATCCTCCTCCATGAGCGAGCCAACGTCCATGTATAGGCGAATGGAAGCGCGGCCAGGGGGTTCCTGATTTTTCAAGACGACATAGCGCACGCCGTTTTCGAGGATACCGAATTGAGCGGCGGTATCGGCTTTGAGATCTGAGGTGTCCTGGGGCCAGGAAGGTGTGAGGGCGTGGGCGCTGGTGGCGGCGAGGACGAGGGCAAGGAGGAGGTGGCGCATGGGAAGGTTGAGGTATTCAGAGCTTTGAAATCGGAGGTCGCCAGTGGCTATGACGGAATGGACCGAAGACTATACGCTGGCTGGGGCGAGGTTTGTCGGGTGAAAGGTAACGCCGCTGCCTGCGCTACAGCGTGTAGGAAGTATCTCCGAGCAGGCTGTCGGGATCTGGCTGGAGGAGACCGAGGGTGACAAAGAAGTCATCCATGGCGACAAGCGTGGCCTCGTACCGTTCGAAGGAGACATTGAAGTTAAAAAAGCCATGGCCGGCGCCTTCGAATTCAATGAGGCGACAGATGTTCTTTTTGCGCGCGGTTTTCTTGGCGTAGGTGTAGGAGCCGCTGAAGGGGATGACCCGGTCAGCGGTGCCATGCATGATGAGGGTCGGCGGCAACTGCTTGCGGATGGCGCGGATGAGATTGTGCTTTTTCGCTGCAGCGGGATCTGGGAAGCGTTCCAAGCCAAAGCCGTCCTTGGAGGTGTCTAGGACCGGATTGAAGAGCACCATGGCATTGGGTAGGGGATGAATTTCCGGCAGTACTTCATTCCGTTTCAGCGGTGGGGACAGCAAGGCATTTGCAGCGATGGCGAAGGCCCCACCCGAACCGCCAACGCCTACGATTTGGTTGGGATTGATGTTGAGTTCTTCCGCGTTTAGCCGCAGCCAGCGAAAGGCATCCGCCGCATCTTCGATCGCTTCTAAAGGACCGGTGCCATGCTTGCTGGAGACCCGGTATTCGAAGGCGATGGTGACCATGCCGCGGGAGGCAAAATACACGGCATGAGGTGCAAACTGGCTGATTTGACCATGATCCCAACCGCTGCTGAAGAAAAACGCCGCCACTGGGAGGGGCATCAATCCTGTTTTATCCGTGGTAGGACGCCAGAAGTAGGCGTGCAAGTTTTCATCGCCCATGACCTTGAAGGTCTCCTCATGTGCTAGCTTCAGCAGCTCCCGATTGCGGTCAATCGGCGGGGTGCGTGAAGAAGGTTCGGTTGGGGACTCCATAGGTTTTTTCCAGCCTGACACTGTTGCGAAAACAAAGGGGGCAGCAAATACTTTTCCTGGGGAAGGCTTGACCAAAGCAATGGAAAGGCCTTTTCTGTACTTCACCTTCCACGTATTTTTCATGATGAACCGATTCTCCGGCGCTGTTTTCGCTACTTTCTTGGCCTTGAGCGTCATGGGCAAGGTTTCAGCTCAGGACGGTGATGGCCTACGGGCAGAGCTAGAGAGGGTGTACCATGAGTGGCGTGGGGCCATGGTGAATCGCAACGTGCAGGCGTGGCAAAAGTCCACTTCCCGCTACCGGCAGGTCCACACGCACAATATGATCGTTAGTCAGCGGCAGCCGTATCCCGACGCGGTGTTCGCTGTGCCTCTGCGCCCGCCGGACATCACTCGGCTCAAGCTGCTGGAGGTGGAAGCGGTGGGTGATACGGCTCACTTGGTCTTTTTTGGCCGCATTGATCTCGGTCTCGAAGTGGAAGTGGTGCCAGAGAATCTGCTGGTGCTACGCTACATCAAGGACCCTGACGGATGGCGTTTTGATACCAGCCGGATGGTGAATCTGGAAGGTGTGCCAGATGTGCGGGCAGCTTTGAAGGAGGGTGGTAAGCCGGGGTTCCTCGATGATCCGGAGTTTAACCCGCCGGGAAAAGCACCTCCCGTGCCTGCGGTGTGCAAGGTGCCTCAATATGTGGGCGCTTTCCAAATCGAGTCGATCGGCTACGAGACGCGGCTGCGGATCAATGGCTTCGATTATCCACCGGTGAAAGATGTGGGGATCAATCAATTGATCATTGGGGGGCTGAATCGCGATGAAAATACGCTGGAGATATTTATCAAGCCTACCGAGGTACCTGAGGGCGAGGAACGTGGGCTCGAGATCAGTGTGATGGTGGTCCCGGGTGATACCGAGAAAAAACCGATCCCTGTGTATCGCTGGCGGACGAAGGATGCGGCACCCCCGCCTGTGCAAAAGGTGGGCGTATGGGTCAACAACAGCACTTTAAAAAAGTGAGTGGTGCTTTGAATTCAGACCGCCTCCGATTGTCCACTTGCTGGAACGCCCACCGTTACCAAGACGGGCATATTTTGGCGATGGAGGCCTGCGACATGGGCTTCAAGTGGATCGAAATCAGTCATGGGACACCTGTGACTTTGATCCCGGGACTGTTGCTGGCGCAGCAGCAAAAGATCGTCAAAGTCGGGAGTCTTCATGCACCGTGTCCCGCAGCGGTGGAAGTGCAGGGGGATGCCCCAGATCGGTATGAATTCACGTCTTCCCGGGCGGAAGAAAGGCGGCGTGCGATCTCGCTGACTGTGGCGACGATCGAAATGGCGGCGCGTTTTGGTGTGGACCGGATCGTATTGCACCTGGGCCGTGCGCTGCCGCCTGGAGGGACCGAAAAGTTGGAGTCCCTAGCGCTGGCAGGTGGGTTATTTGGTCGCGAGTACGTGAAGCAAAAACTGGAGTTGGTGACGGCGCGCGAGCGGGCTTCCAAGGCGGCGTTGGATTGGGTCAGGGCGGCCTTGGACGAATTGATCCCGCACGCTGAAAAGCATGCGGTCAAAATAGGCATGGAGACACGCTCCCACTACGAGCAGGTGCCATCGATGCATGAGATGCAGGTGCTGTTGGCGGAGTACACGGACTGTCCGTGGATCGGGACATGGCACGATTTTGGGCATGTGCAACGGCAAGCCAACCTGGGGTTCCTGGACGCGAGGGCATTTCTGGAGCTGAACGTTCCCCGTTTGCTTGGTTGCCATGTTCATGATGTGGGCTGGCCGCACAAGGACCATCAGATTCCTTTCAGCAGCGGTGGGGTGGATTTTGATAGCCTGCTGCCCCTAGTGCCATCTCACGTGCCACTGATCTGGGAGATGAGCCCGAGGCAAAAGCGGTTGCAGATCATTGCCGCTCGCGAAGAATGGCAACGGCGATTCCCTGATCTAGCCGCCGAGGTAGCGTGACGAGACCTTAGAATAAAAAGTCACTGGAAACGACGGGCAGGCTCTCGCGTTGTTCGCCTC
>JBIIUD010000063.1:0-8486 GCA_044340175.1 Verrucomicrobiaceae bacterium | reverse complement strand
CGGGGGCGGGCTCTGGACGGCGGTAGGTGAGGGTCAGATAGGTTTGGCCGCTGACGTCGATGGTGCCATGGGTGAGGTGGGCATCGTAACGGGTGGAGGCAGGAGGCAGGGCGAGGGCGAACTCGATGAAATTGGTCACGCCATCCGTGTCGAAGTCGCCATCCACAGCGAGATCCATGGGCATGCCGTTGGTGAGCAGCCAGGTGCGGAAGGCGGAGGTAGCTCCTGGGGTGGGGGTGTCGGGAGAGTACCAGAGGTCACCTCCGGCGGTTTCCTGGCTGAGGAGGTAATAGCGAGTCTGCGGGGCGAGGGGTAGCGGGGCTGGTAAGGGGGCGTATTTGATCTGGTCTGCGGGAGCGTCGGCGGTGGCGATGCTGACGCTGCCGAGCAGGGTGCCAGTGTTTGCCTCCACCAGTCTGACGGCATGAGTGCCGGTATTTCCCGGGACAACCCAGCGGCCGAGTTGGGTGACTTGGAGGGGGGCTGTGCCGGTGGTGAACTCCATGCCGAGCCAGCCTGCGACATCGTTGCGCAAGGTGGTCATGCGGTGCTGGGTCAGGTAGGGGGTGGCCTCGAAGGTGGATTTGAAGTTGAGCGGGATGTAGGTGTTGTTGGCGGCGTTGCTGAGGGTATAAACCCCACCACCATCCGAATAAACGGCCTGATTGACCTGGGCGACGGTGCCGTTGTAGGTCAGGCTACAGTTGCCATCATACCAGGTGTCTCCGCCGTTCAATTCCTGACTTACGATCCAGTAAGAAGCTCCGGCCGCTAGGGTGACTGGGGTGGCGAGGGCGGCGTATTTGAAGCCAATGCGAGTGCCTAAGGTGGTGATTTGAACCGAAGCGCCGGGAACGTCCTGGCCAGTGACGGCATCGACAATCTTGACGGTGTGGGTGCCAGTGTTGCCGACGAGTACCCAGCGGGCCAGTTCATGAATCACGATGGGGCGCGTGCCGACAGTGATCTGCATGCCGCGCCAGGTGTTGAGATTGTTGCGAACGGTGGCATTGCTGAGGCTGACCGAGGAGGCGAAGGTCTGGGCGGGTGGGTAGTAGGTCAGGCTCGTGGGGATGAGGGCATTGCCTGCGGGCGTGGCACCGAATTGATAGGTGCTGCCGTCTAGCGAGGTGACGGAGCGGGTCACCCGTGCCGCGCTGGTGTGGGTGAGGGTGCTGACGGTGGCCCATGAGGAAGGGCCGGTAGCGGTGGTGGCGCGGATGCGGTAGTCATAAATCACGCCTGCCAGTGCGGTGGCGTCGGTAAAGGTGGTGACACCGGCGGCGACTTCTTGAAGGAGGGACCATTCACCATTGGCCACCCGGCGTTCGATTTGGAAGCCGATCTCGGTGCTGGTAATATCCGTCCAGGTCAGCACTTGGCTGCTACCCGCGCCGGGAGTCAGGGTCAAGAAGCCGGGGCGGCATGGGGTGGGGGAAGGGGTGGTGATTTCAAGCGTGGGTGGGGGCAGCGTAGGGTGCTCACGTGAGGCCCAGAGCATGCCGCCGGCATTCACAACGTTTGGCACTAGGGCGATGGTGACGCGGTTGTTAGCGCCACGCCCGGCCAGAAGGGCCGTCGCGTTCAGGGGGATGCTGACGACTTCATTGACGGCGGGCAGTTCGGCCGCGGAATAGTAGTAGAAGTTGGTGTTCAATTGGCTGCTGCTGCCGACGATGCTGATGCCTGTGAGTCCGTTTTGGGGGGCATTGTTCCAGGTGAGGGTGGTTTCGTCCCAGGTGTCGGATTCTTCCAGGAGCAGGTGGGGAACAATTTTAAAATAGTCCGACCCACCGGCGGCAAAGGTCGCCGCCATGTTTTCATCGCCCGCGTAGGCGACCTTGAGTTGAGCGCTCTTCAATGTGGGATAGGCGCTAAGATCAAAGCGGAGCCAGGTTTTGGCGATGGTGCTGACATTGTTTGACGGGGGGGCGGTGGCGGTGACGGGAAGGTTTGTCTGGGTGCCCAGCGGGGTATTCGGGCTGTCATAACGAATGGCGGCATCCGCTCCGCCCGCGTCGTCTGTGGTGATCTGGGCGACGACATCGGCCGGGTCGGTGGCAATGACGATGGGGGTGCTCCAAGGGCTGTCACCGCTGCTGCTGTAGGCGGCGATGCGGTATTGATAAGCGGTGTCCGCCATGACCGTGGTGTCGGTGAAGCTGAGGGTGGTGGCGGTGGGAATATCGGCGATGATTTCGAGCGTGCCATCGTCACCCCGGCGTTCGATGCGATAGCCGGAGGTGAAATCCGTGCTGCTCCAGGAGAGATTGACGGCGGTATTGGTGACGCTGGCGGCGGTGAAGTTCTGAGGGGTGGCGGGTAGGGGGAGCGCCGAGAAGGAGATGTTTGAAAACGTGCTCAACAGGTAGTTCACGCTGTAGTCGGAAGCGACGGCGAGATCGCCAGCGGTGTTGAACAGGCCCCAGTAGGCGGTGTTGGACATGGAGGTGAGGACGGTCTGGCCGACGGTGGTCCAGGTGGTGCCGTCCGTGGAGTGCTCGGCTTTGAAGTTCAAACCCGTGCGGGTGAGGCGGACCCAGCACGGGGTGACGAGGGAGTTTCCCGCGGCAGCGGCAGGAGTCTCGGTCAAGGTGGTGGAAGCTCGGGTGATGAGCTTGGTGCCGTAACCGCCAACCCCGGAGGCAGAACTGGTGGCGGTGCCGGCCAGGAGGGAGCCCGCGGTCAGGTTTTCCCGAATCATGAGGGCCATGCGGGCGGCGGTGTTGTTCGGTGAAGGAGTGCTGATGTAAGCGGTAATGCTGCCGTCCCCGGTGCGCTGCTGATAGATGAAGCGCCCAGCATCGCTGGTGCTGCCAATGCCAAGTGATCCGCCGACCATGGTGGAGCCAATGGCGCCTTCCGCTTCGACTGCTAGCGACGAGTGCGCCGTGGTGCCGTAAGGGTAACTGGGGGCGGTGCCAATGAAGCTTTGCTGCCAGGCGGCGGGCAGGGTGGCGGAGCTGTCTTCGACGAGCACGGCGTTGCGATTGAAGACACCCAGCCGGGCTCCATTCGTGGGGCTGGTGAGGGTGATCGAAAACTGTCGGGCCTGGCGCGGTGTGGCGTCGGCGTTGAGGGGGACGACGATGTTTTTCTCACCTGCCTCGCCATCTGCCCAGGTGAGGCTGCCGCTGGTGCTGGTGTAGTGGGTGCCAGCGGTGGCGGAGGCATTTGAGGTGGCAAAGCTGACACTGACTGCGCCGGTCGCGCCGCCGAAGCGCTTGGCGGCAATGGTGGCGGTGCCAGCGCTTTTGCTGACGATGACACCGCGCTCACTGAGTTCCACAAAGCCGGCGCAGGCTTCAAACCAAGCGACGTTTGACGCGGGGCTGTCACCCTGCGCATTGACGGCGATGACGCGGTAGAAGTAGGCATTCAATGGGCTGAAGGGACCTGTGTCTGTGTGGCTGGTGCTGTTGGCGGGCAGGGTTGTGAGGAGAGTCCAGGTGCCGGTGTTGACCTTGCGCTCGATGCGGTAGCTGGTTTCAGTGCTGCCGTTGTCCTGCCAAGCGAGTTGGGCGCTGACGGCGCTGGATTGGGAAACGAGGGTGAGGTCAGATGGGCTGTGCGGAGCTGCAGTGCCGCTGGCGACGGTGATCGTGACTGGGGTGCCGACGCTGAGATTGTAATAGGTGCCGCCGGGCACTTCATCCAGCTTCGAGGTGCGCACCAAGTAGGTGTAGGTGGCGCCAGTGGAGACGGTGGTGTCCGTGTAGCTGGTGCCGATCTGCGCGGTCGGGGTCAGTGGGGCAAAGGGACCTGCCACGGTGGCTGCGCGATAGATATGATAACCCTGAAGACCGCTCTCCGTGGAGGCGGCCCAGCTCAGGCTGACCTGACCGAAGGCGCTGGTGGCGGCGAGACGGCGCGGAGGCTCGACCTGATGCAAGCGCAGCGCAGGATCACCCATCAAGCCGAGGTGGATGCCGCGAGAGGAGGAGCCGCTGGGGACATAGCCGCCGCCTCCCGTTAGGCCTGCATTCATGGATTCCCGGGTCATGAAGCCGAGCGTCTCGCCCATGCCGAGGTGATGCACAAAGAAGTGCGGGCGGCCGGTCCAAAAGGCGCACAGGCCGAGGGAGTCCCCATCTGGATTCCCCGCCAGCACGGAGCGCAGCAGGTTGTCGTCGGAACCCCAGTCGCCATGGTAGGAGCCAAAGAGGGTGGTGAAGACGACACGGCTGGGCTTATGACCGAGGTCGGTGGAGTTGCCAAAAGAGCTCGCTGACTGGTAGGTGCCGCCGCCGCCGCCGTGGCCCCAGAGGTAGTCCTGCGCTCCTGCATAGGCGGGTAAGAACCAGCCATAGCTGGGTGCGGCGTCGATGGGTGAGGCGGGCGGATGTCCCACCCCTGTGTAGGCCCCAGCCCAGGCCGCCATGGCAAAGGGCTCGCTATTGAAAGCATGGCCAAACCCGTCCCGGATCAAGGTGCGGCGTGGGATATTGGCGTAACGCTGTTTTTTGTGCCGGAACTCGTGGGCCTTTTGCAGGTAGCGGCGCAGCAGGGAGATCTCCACCTCTGGCGTCGCGGAGATGGCGGAGGGGGACCGACCGAGTCGATACATGTCCACGCGTCCGACGCCGAGTTCGACGAGGCTGGGGAACTGGGATGGATCAAACTTGCCGTCGCCAGGGATGTTGTGGTTGTCGGTGCGGGTTGCGCTGGTGATGTTAACGGAGGTGTCCGTCCAGATCCCATCCATCTCACCGTAGTAACCATCGGCAGCCCAGGCACCGGTGTGGTCGCCATGACCGTCGGGAGCCAAATTGCCTGAATAGGGAACGGGCACGTGACCGAGCACATAGACCTGTTTCACCTGCGCTGGATTTGCGGTATAGGCGGCCTGAATGAGCGCCTTGGTCTCGAGGGCGGTGCCGGAGCGGGGGGCGATGAGGGATTGCACCTGCCAGCCATCGCCGATGAGGTCGAGACGGAGCTGCGCGATCTCTTCGGCGAGCGGGGCGGCCAGGGTATCGTCGATGACCAGCAGGAGAGTGCCACGGTCATGCACCGCAGGCACTTTCACGCCCGCGCTGAGGTAGCCAGTGGCCCGGTTCGGGGTCAGGCCAGTCAGGGCGCGCTCCATCCAGTACTCGTACTCGATGCCCTCCAGCGCGGTGGTATCGGCGTAAGTGGTGGCAGTGGGGGTGAGGTCTGCCAGTTTGATCCAGGTGGATTCACCTTTAAGACGACGATGGAGGGTCTGGGAGACAATGTTGCTTTGCAGCCGCTGCGTCCAGTTCAGCACAAGGCGCGGCACAGAGTCCGACACGGTAGCCTTCAGGTCCACGGCGAAATCCTGCGGCACCGCAGCGCTGAGGCAAGCGGCGACTGCCAGAAAGCTGGCAAGAAGAACACAACGAAGGAAGGCGGGCATGGCGGCTCGGAACAGGAACCCGCAGATGTTAGCAGAATCGGCCGCGAAATGGGGAGTAAATTCTTTAGCGGTACCTTGGGTCTATTTCAACCTGAACTCGGACATCCCAGGCACCCGAAAGGCATGAGTAATCCAGCCTGTACGACTCTGAAACGGATGGGATTGCAGAGTCTGGAATTGACCTCACTTGGCCTTGGCGGGGGCAGGGGGCTTGGGTTCGACGTAAGGTGGGTTGGTGAAGGCTCCGGGGGCGACTTCTTTGAGGTTTGGTGGTACCTCGGCCTGGACTTGGCCGAGCGCCCAGCGCACGCCGCCAACGAGGATGTCCTGGAACACGGGGTTCGTCCAGATGTCCTCGCGGTGGCCCATGGCGGTGTACCAGACACGGCCTGCGCCCTCTTTGCGCGCCCAGGTGCTGGGGAAGGGCGGGCGATCATACTCGGCTCCGGTCATCGCGGGGGCATCCATGACGCTGAGCACGTGGATGTCAGGGGTGAAGTCTTTGAGGGAATACCATTCCTCATGGAAGGCATACTCGGGGCCGACTTTTTCGAAGCCGGGGAACTTCGGATTCACCACGCTGTTTTTGGCGATCTGCTGGGCTCCGTGTTTGATGAATTCCGCGCCGATGAAGCGCACATAAGCATCGGCCTTGTCACCATGGTTGAGGTAGCGCTCGGGACCTTTTTTGGATTCGTTGTCGGTGTGAAAGGTGTCGCTGGCGGAGTGGGTGCCGATGAAGCCTTTGCCCGCGCGCACAAAGTCAAAGAGAGCCTGCTTGCCTGCGGCGCTCATGGGCGGTTGTTTGTCGGTGCCTGCCTCGAGGAGATTGCCAGTGGTGTAAAAGAAGACGGCGTCGAATTGGGAAAGGTAGTCCTTGGAAAACTTGGAGCCGTCCTTGGAGAACTCGAAGTCCCAGCCGTGTTTGGCTCCGAGGTCGAGCAGGACTTTCTCTGCGAAGCTGGGCTGGCCGTCTTTCCAGGAGATGACGCTGTGCTCGTAACCGCTGGATTTGGTGAAGAACAGAATGCGTGGCTTCTGAGTTTCCTGTGCGGACAGGACGAGCGTGATGACGAGAGTCAGGCAGGCGAGGGGGGCGAGGAGACGGGCTTTCATAGCTGCGCGGGGGCGGTGATTACTTGGCGAGCTTGTTGTATTTGAGGACGAGTTCGTTGTAGGCCTTGGTGCGGGCATTGAGTTCGTCGATGGCTTTGTCACGCTCGCTGGCGAGTTGTTTCAAGCGCTCGTTGGCGGTGGCGATGGCGGTATTCTGTTCGGTGACGCTGGTGTTGCGATCAGCAACGGCGGCGGTGGTCTCGGAGAGGCGTTTGTCGGCGGCGTCTGCTTTGGCGCGGGTTTGCGCAAGTTCGTTGGAGAGGATGACAATGCTGAGGCCGCGCTGGAGCTGGTCGGTGCGGGTGAGGACAAATTCGTCGGTGACTTCGAGCAGCTTGGCCTCGGTGTCGGCGCGGAGTTGAGTGATGCGGGCGATTTCGACCTCGTAGGCGGCGGCTTTTTCTTCGGTCGCAACGCGGAGTTTGTTCTCGGCCTGGAGGTCGGTGATGAGCTGGTCGATCTCAGCGCGATACTCAGCCTCACGCAGCCACTGAGCCACGACCAAGCCGCAGAGGGCGAGGGTGGAGATGATCAGGAGGAGGGTGAGGATTTTTTTCACGGCGCGGCGGGGCGGACATTGAAGGCGACCTTGGTGAAACCAGCACGGCGGACTTCATCAAGGATGCGCACCATGTCAGCGTGGCGGGTGTCGGCATCTCCGCTGATATAGACGGGGGTGTCGGCGTTGAGTTGCTTGCGTTCGAGCAGACGCTTTTGCAGTTCAGGGAGGGTGATGGGGTCCTTGTCGAGAAAGAAGTCGCCAACGGCGCTGACGCCGAGGTTGATCATGTCAGGCTTAAAATCACTCTGCGCGGAGGCGGCCACGGGCAGATTGACGCCGATGGTCTGCTGCTTGGTCATGGTGAGGCTGACCATCATGAAGGAGGCAAGGAGGAAGAACATCACGTCAATGAGCGGGATGATTTCCAGCCGTGTCTTTTTGGCGGGCAGCGGTGAGCGGATTTTCATCGGGTGGGGAAAATCAAGGCTGCGGCCGGCCGGTGGACGTGCTGTCGATGCCCTGGTGCTCGGCTAGGATGAGAACATTGTTGGCGGCGGCTTCCAGGTCGAACTGCAGAGAGGCCAGGCGGCCGTGGAAGTAGTTCATCGGGATGAGGGTAACGATGGCCACACCGAGACCAGCGGCCGTGGCGATGAGGGCCTCGCCAATGCCGCCGGTGACTTTTTCCACGGCCAGCTCGGAACTGCCGATGGAAGTGAACGAGCCCATGATGCCGGTGACCGTGCCGAGCAGGCCCAGCAGTGGGCCAAGGGTGACGATGGTGTCCATGGCGCCGAGGAAGCGGCCAGCGGCGCGGAGTTCTTGACCTGAGGCCACTTCAAGGGCGCCCTCCATGGAGGTATGGGGATGTTTCAGGCCGTGATGAACCATGCGCACCACCGGATCACTGGCATTGGCGGAGCGGCTGATGGCGGTGGCTAGATCGCCTGTCTCCAGCGCTTCATACACGCTTTCGAGCAGTTTTGGATTGCGCTTAAAGGAGAGGGATGTCCACCAGAAAACCCGCTCTAGAATCACGCAGATGGCGACCACGACCACCACCAGGATGGGATACATGATCGGTCCGCCTTTGATGAAGAATTCGACGACGACGTTGGCGAGGGGCAGAGGCAAAGTCATGAGGAGGGGCACAGAAAGCATTCAGCAGGAAAGAATCAACGAAGGCGGAACTGAACTGGCTGGCGGAAAGTGCCGATTTGCCCAGCAGGCGCACGCCAATTGCGGCGCACCCAATCGCCCGCAACGCGGTCAAGATCCGAATAGCCACTGCTACGTGATACGGAAGCCGCTGTGACACGGCCATCTGCGCCAAAAGTGATGCTCAGATAGACGGTGCCCTGAATGCCGCGGCTGCGGGCGGCGGCGGGGTAGGGTGGGGCGGGAAAGTAGCCTTTGCTGCTGCCGCGGGCGCTGGTCCCTGTGCCGCCAGTGCCACCTGTGGCGGTGCCAGTCGCGGTGCTGCCCGTG